>DATCIB010000085.1:0-3354 GCA_036508045.1 Bacteroidales bacterium | reverse complement strand
TAATACGGATTTTACGACCTTACTCTCCAGCTTTATTCTTAACGGAATTCACCGTATAACCAGACTTACGGAGCTGGTTGATCAATCCGGTCGTACCAACCACGTACCGGGCATCAACGGCAATCAGCGTACGATTCTTTTTCATCAAAGAAGGGATTCTCTCCATCCACTTTGCCACTCTCTGCTCCGGCACCAGACCATAGTAGCCGATAAAATGCTCCATGATAGCAGTAGTATATGCCTTTTTCAGACCATTATCCGGGATGTTGGCAAGCGTCTCTTTCACCAAAAGTATCATATGATCGATCGGTACATTCAGTTCGCCTAACTGTTGTTTGCGATACAACGAATCGACCTGAGCAGGTAGTCTGTTAATTGATTCACCCACTCTCAACATCATTAAAAGCCCCAAAGCCTGTGCCTTCAGACTCTCCTGAAAGACATAGGGAGATTTCAATGCATTATCAAAAGACAAAAACTCTTTCTCCGTTACCAATCCGGTTAACTTCTTGGAATTATTACGAGCCAGATTCATGATATGTAAATCCAACCCTACACCTACACTGGTAGATGGCGCCCTATATCTTTTTGAAGGATCCATGCTGCGCAAATAACTCAGCGCATTATCATACGGCGTATAGCGGGAATATGAAGGAACCGGGCTTTCGAGCTCAGACTCCACAAAAGCAAGTTCAGAAGGATTATATAGCATCTCATAGGTCGTATCCGGGGGCATAAAAGAAGACCGAGGACTACTCACTTTCATCACACAACTCTCTTTTACCGCTGCCAATGACTTTGGATCAAGATTGAGCATATTTATCTCAACCGCCACCTGTTCGATTGCATGAAAGGTAGTATAAAATCGCTGTACCCGACTCAGGAACGAACTATCCAACGTATTTCTGACAGCAAATAAGAAAGAAGAGCTCTTAAGTCCATTACCTGAAATTTCCCACAGCAACGCATTATCCAGCTTCGGATCTACATCAGGAAGGACAGCCCGTCCATTCAGACAGACGATAATAAACAAAATAAATAAAACAGTGCATCTCTTCATGCTTATTCTATTTTAAAGCACAATTCTATTTACCATCAGACAATATAGGTTGTACAGTGTAACCATATTGTCGAAGCTGATTGATCAACCCATTTTCACCGATCAGATGCAAGGCACCCACAGAAATTAATGTAGGTTGTTTTTTCATGGAATAAAGAATCTTTTTCATCCATTTCTCGGTTCTCTTGTCAAGCATTGTGCCTAAATAGCTATTCAATTGTTTAATCGCACTATCCTTATAGGCCTCTTTCATCTTAAAGTCAGGACATTTAGCAAGAGCCTCGCGAATATCATCCACCCCTTCATTAATAGGGATATATAACTCTCCGGGGTTTTGCTGGCGATACATCGAATCCATTCTAATAGGCACATTCATGTAAATAGGCCGTGCTTTCAGCAAAAACAAAAGTCCGAAAGCCTGATCCTTCAAACTGCCTCCATACATTTGTTCAAAATCAGGATTGGATGACTTATATTGCTGATTCTCATTCATCGTTTCAAGTCCTATCAGCTTTAATGACGCTTTCTTTGCATCATTCATAATAGCAAGATCCAAAGAGTTATTACCTTCAAGAGGCACTTGCAATAATTTTACAGAAGTCATATACTTATGGGCAACAGCAATCGGCCGCAATAGGGAATAATTAATCCCTTGAGACTTCAGTGCAGAATCAACAAATGCATAATCTTCCGGACTGTAAAGCATCTGATAGGTTGTATCTTGAGGCATTAATGAATTAAAATAGCTACTATCAGATAACAACCTCTCATCAACACTCGTCTGATCCACTTTACTGATATTGAGTAAATCAACCTCTACCATCACCTGCTTTACAGATTTGAAAGCAGTAGCAAAACCGGCCACGCTATCCAGAAATGAGCTCGAAATTCCATTGAATGTACCAAACAAATAGGAAGGTTCCGTCAGTTCATTGCCTGAGATCTCCCACAACAGCGCGTCTTGCATCTCGGGAAGCTCTTCTTCCTTAGGGGAAAAATCGCAACTGGCTACCCCAAACAAACACAGAATAAATAATACATTCAACTTTTTCATATTTAACCCCTTTCGTTCTTTTTTATATTACTTCACCGGTTTCACCGTAAATCCCATACCCCTAAGCCGACTAATCAGCCCCTTCTCACCTACCAAATGCAAGGCTCCCACAGCAATCAGCGAAGGTTCTTCCTTTATCATCGTTGGAATCTTCTTCATCCAGTTATCATTACGCACATCAACAAGATCAGCCATCATTTTCTCCGAAGCTTCTTCCACCTTTTCATCCGAATACTGAGGGAAAAACTCCTTTATCTTTACCTCCATCTTCTTGGAAGGCTCCGTAAGTTTGCTCAGCATCTGCCGGCGATACAACGATTCCATCTCCTCCATCACACCTTCACCCAACTCGGGGTTTCGAAGTCCAAACAGCAGCAAATCGGCTTGGTCTTTCACACTGCCGGCACACATCGTTTTGTATAGATTATACACAATCTTCATGTGTTCCTCCATCGTCTCAAGACCAACCACCTTCTGAGAGTTCTGCTTTGCTGTAGTCATGATAAACTTGTCAAGACCATTGCCAAGATCCTCCGGTTTCGTGGTGGACATTATGGTATACATCAAAGAAGAATACGCAGGTTTCAAGACAGAATACATCTTCTGTTGCAGTACCGTCGTCAGACAAGAATCCACAAACACGAAATCCTCTTGCGAAAATAGCATCTGATAGGTTGTATCCTGCGGCATAGCAAAACACATCACCTCTTCCTGTTTAGGCGGAATTATCTCCTGATTCACCATATCTACTTCTGCCACTACCTGTTTCACTTTGCGTAAAGAAGTATAGAAGTCTGGCACACTATCCAGAAACGAACCATTCATCGTATGAAATGTAGCATACAAGAAGGAAGAGTTTGCCAGATCATTACCTGAAATCTCCCACAACAAGGCATCTTCCAATTCAGGAACTACACTCCTGGAAGACGCTTGAGTGTTCATGCCTCCAATGGCACACAGTAAGCACAGTAATAATAGCGTTTTCATGCCAAAAATATGTTCATTTAAATCAGCAACTGTATTCCTTTGAAAAATACCTTACAAAGTAAATCTTTTTAATTTAACTAACCTCATTTAATTTGATAATATTCAGCAAATATATATACTTTTTCAAGCGATGAGATAAAAAAATACCTTGCACAGTGATCGACTATGCAAGGCACTATCTTGAGTCCTCAAAAGGATGTTATAAGATACCTTCAGAAAATATCGTTGGATTATTACAATGCTCTCAGCAGGA
>DATCIB010000084.1:0-26965 GCA_036508045.1 Bacteroidales bacterium | reverse complement strand
TTATTTTTGAACCACACAGCATTTATGCGATTCGACTGGCTCAGAAAGGTGAATTAATCACACACCATAAAGACAAAGCGGTACTTACGCTGATGAAGATGGAGAATGTAATTGAGAAGGATCTTGAGATTGTACATCCCGACATGAAACTGGAAGAATTAGTGAAGGTAATCTCACGTTCTAAACGAAATATTTTTCCGGTGACTAACGATAATAATATATTTATTGGAATCGTTCTGCTGGATGATATACGCAACATCATGTTTCAGCAGGATCTTTACCAACAGTTAGATGTGAGAAAGCTGATGACAATCCCTCCCACAAAACTTCACACTACTGATCCAATGGAAACAGTCATGAAGAAGTTTGATGATACAAATGCATGGAACCTTCCGGTAGTTGACGAATCCGGAGTATATGTAGGCTTTGTCTCCAAATCCAAGATATTTAACTCTTATCGAAAGGTGCTGGTACACTTTTTCGACGAATAATGATGACCTTTATGATAAAAAAAGAGGATTTACGGATTGTATTTATGGGCACTCCTGAGTTTGCAGTTGAAAGCTTGAAGGCTCTTCTGAGAAACAATTATCAAGTAGTGGGAGTTGTTACCTCTCCGGACAAACCGGCAGGAAGAGGGTATCAGATTCAGTGTAGTGCGGTAAAACAGTTTGCGTTGGAAGAAGGATTGACTGTATTGCAACCGGCAAAACTGAAAGATGAGTGTTTCATTGAAGAATTACGTGCATTAAAAGCGGATCTTCAGATAGTGGTGGCTTTCAGAATGTTACCTGAGATTGTTTGGGATATGCCCAGACTTGGCACATTTAATCTTCATGGATCACTATTGCCTCAGTACCGGGGAGCCGCGCCAATCAATTGGGCTATTATTAACGGAGAAAAAACGACAGGTGTAACCACATTCTTTCTTAGCCATGACATTGACACCGGTAAAATTATTTTCCGAGAAGGCACCATGATAGGTCCCGAAGAAAATGCAGGAGACATTCACGATCGTCTGATGCAAAAAGGTGCCTTTCTTGTGATTAAAACAATGGAAGCTATCTGTAATGAGAACTATGAAACGACAGATCAGGAAGAGTACATTATTCATCCGGAAGAATTGAAGGTTGCTCCAAAAATCTTCAAAGAGAATTGCCGGATCAACTGGAAGATGAAAAAGGAAGATATTTATAATCTGATTCGCGGACTATCACCCTATCCCACTGCGTGGACAGAATTAGTCACAGATTCGTCCCGCCAAACATTAAAAATCTTTTCAGCTGTACGTAAAGGGGGAGTAAGCGACCTCCCAAATGGATCAATACTCACGGACAATATAACATATCTGGATATTGTGGTTGATGACGGGTTTATTTCATTGCAGAACATTCAACTTTCAGGGAAAAAAATGATGGGTATCGAAGAGTTTCTTCGGGGACGAAAGGTCGAAGGGGCTATCCTGGAATAATACAAATACGAACGAAAATATGAAAATCACTCGTTACATATTCCACTTGATAAAGAAAATTGCAATCTTCTTTTTCCTTTCAACCATTCTGGTAGTGATAGCTTATCGTTTTGTACCAGTTTACATTACTCCTTTGATGGTAATCCGCTGCTTACAGCAAGCTACTGAAGGAGAAATACCCACTCTTTATCATACTTGGGTACCCTTAGAAAGAATAACATCCAACCTTCCAAAAGCTGTAATCGCCTCAGAAGACAGTCGTTTCTTTACCCATTCCGGCTTTGACACTGTTGAAATTGAGAAGGCTATAGAGGAAAGCAAGACAAAAAACAAAGTCCGCGGTGCCAGCACAATAAGTCAACAAACCGCAAAGAACGTATTCCTTTGGCCAAATTCCTCTTGGGTTCGAAAAGGGTTTGAAGTATATTTTACTCTTCTGATTGAGTTGATCTGGAATAAAGAGCGTATTGTTGAGGTCTATGTCAACTCCATCGAAATGGGGAAAGGGATATACGGTGCCGAAGCAGTAGCCAAACATCATTTCAACACAACTGCTAAAAAGCTGACTGGTTCTCAATGTGCGCTGATTGCTGCTACTTTGCCAAATCCAATAAGGTTTAGTTCAAAGAATCCTTCCATCTATGTACTCCGCCGTAAAGCAGTCATTGAAAAGCGCATGAGATATGTCGATTTAGAATATCTATCTAAGAAAAACGAATAAATAAGCAGAAAATAGACTTTTCTGAAATAAATTCCCAAAAATGTTTTGCAGAGTCAAAATTAATCGATTCATTTGCGGTACCAATTAAAGTATTTATTCACATTTAAAACTTGCTGCCTATCGAAATACATTACTTTAGATAACATTAATCATAAAAGTGATGGAAAAATTAGTGGGATTAACCGATGAAGAATTGGTTATTAAATACGCAGAAGGCGTTAATGAAGCATTTGATGTTTTGTTGAACCGCTATAAAAGCAAGTTGTTCTCATACATATACTTTGCAGTACGGGACAGGGACTTAGCAGATGATATCTTTCAGGATACATTTGTGAAGGCTATTATGACTATACGTCAAGGTCGCTATACCGAGAATGGGAAGTTTCCGGCATGGATTACCCGCATTGCTCACAACTTGATTATTGACTATTTCAGACAAGAAAAAAGCAATAATCAGATATCGAGCGAGGAAGCTGGCTTTGACTTGCTGAATAATCCAAAATACAGTGATGACAACATAGAAGACCGGTTGATTCATGACCAGATTATTACTGACATAAAGAAGTTGGTAATGTACCTACCTGAAAATCAGCAAGAGGTGGTTATCATGAGGTATTATAAGAACTTAAGTTTTAAGGAAATTGCCGATGCCACAGGAGTTAGCATCAACACTGCATTGGGAAGAATGCGTTATGCAATACTGAATCTCCGGCGAATTGCTGATGAGAAACAGATGATTCTTACGATGGATTGAAATATTGAAAGAAAGAGAAGGCTTGATATACTAAATATTTAAGGATGACGTTTTATTGATAAGTGATTAATCAATAAACGCCTATGAAGAAAGTATCTACTTGTAACCATTCTATCAAAGCCGGAAAATGCCAGGTATCTTTATCAGAAGTATCCAATCATTCTGAAATTGGTCCAAAAGCTTCAACACTGGAATTTCTAAAAAGATTTGCATATTATTACCGCACTCTTCCTGCTTTACAGACAGACTTGACAGTCGCATTGTCTAATTAACAAGATTCTAACAAAAAAACCTTTTCTCTGTTTGGGAAAAGGTTTTTTTTGTATCTTCGCATGACAATTTATTCACATGGGTTAGAATCCTCATCCAAAGAATCATTATGATTATATCAGCCTCAATATTATCAGCAGACTTTTCCCGATTGGGTGAAGAAATTGAGTTTATCAACCAAAGCAAAGCCGACTGGACTCATATCGACATCATGGATGGAGTTTTTGTCCCGAATATTTCTTTCGGGTTTCCAGTTATTGAGTCTATCAAACACCTTGTCAGGAAGCCCCTTGATGTGCATTTGATGGTCGTAGATCCCGGTAAATTTATTCAGCAGGTCAAGGCACTTGGCGCAGAGACTATGTGTGTTCATTATGAAGCTTGCACCCACCTTCATCGGACGATACAACAGATAAAGGAGAACGGAATGAAGGCAGCTGTAGCTCTTACCCCGCATACACCGGTTTCACTGCTAGAAGAAATAATCACCGATTTGGACATGGTGCTTCTCATGTCGGTAAATCCCGGTTTCGGAGGGCAGAAGTTCATTCCATCAACGTTCAACAAGATAAAGAAGCTCAAAAGATTAATTATTGAACATAACTGTTCGACGTTAATTGAAATTGACGGTGGGGTTAATCATGAGACAGCCCCTCTACTAAAAGAAGCAGGAGCAGATGTACTGGTGGCAGGCAATTTCGTCTTTCACTCTGCCGATCCCTTTCAGTCTATTGAGTTCCTTAAGAAGCTCTAACAGGAAGCTTCATTGAATCTCAACACACCTTACAGTGGCAAATGGTCCTTTATTTCCCGTAAATATCCATTTTTGCGGCTGCTTCTTGCTCTCTCTGCCGGTATATTCTGCATGGATCAAATAGGAATCCAACTACCCTTCTGGATAACTGGCTGCATTTCCCTATCCCTAATTCTTTGTAGCCGTTTCTCGCGTGAACGCTGGAAATCAGAAATCTTTGGGCTAGGTATCCTGCTTTTCCTTTTCTCAGCCGGGGGTATTCTTACTGTTTTTGAAGCAACAATGTCTAAGGCTGATATCCCTCTTGAAGGTACTTACCGAGCTATTGCAGAGAATTATCCCATCGAAAAGAAGAATAGTTTTCAATGCCAGTTGCATATTCAATCTATTTTGATAAACGGGAAAGAAATCCTTTGTGACAAGCGGATTATTTCCTATTTCGGGAAAGATTCACTAAGTGCATCCATCCAACCTGGAGAAGAAATCCTTTTCAAAGCACATATCAATCCTCTGACAGGTACCGGAACCTTCTCCGGCTATGAAAACTTTTTGCGTAGAGAAGGATTCTGCGCCTCCACATACATTGCTTGTCAACAATGGAAAAAGTCAGAAACACTTTCCGGGACATCAATACGTTACATTGCACTGAAATACCGCAAAGAACTCAGTAAACTGTTTGAGGATTCTGTTATCAGCGAGAAAGCACGTCCCATATTACTGGCAATGACTCTCGGAGCTGTCGAACTATTGGACAAGGAAACCAAAGATAATTTTTCTGTATCTGGCGTCTCTCATCTGCTAGCAGTCAGCGGACTAAATGTTGGAATACTCGTTTTGCTACTTAATCTTTTTCTTCATGGAATGAATCGCTTTGAAAAGACTCGTCTGACGAAAGAGTTTATTCTTTTGATATCCATATGGATCTACGCTTTTATTACCGGACTTTCACCGTCAGTTGTCCGGGCTGTAATCATGTTCAGTTTTGTCATATTCGGTAATTTGATCCATCGAAAGACTAATATTTACCACTCTCTTCTTCTCTCAGCATTTGGCATGTTACTATATAACCCCTATTATCTATTTAATATAAGTTTCCAGTTGAGTTACACTGCCTTATTCTCAATAGTTCTCTTTCAACCTAAACTAAAAGGTCTGCTACCAGTCAACAACAAAATACTCAAGTACTTTTGGGAGATAATAACCGTAAGTATAGCGGCCCAGATTTGTACTTTTCCTTTGATCCTTTATTACTTCCACTCATTTCCTACACACTTTTTAGTTACAAACTTCATCTTGGTGCCACTTTCTTTTCTTCTTTTGGGAGTTGTAATTCTAAGTTACATGACCTTATTGATTCCCTTCGCAGGAAAACTTTTTCTGATAATTGCAGGAATGATAGGTGATTTCTTTTACTCAACTACGGCTTTCATACATGATCTGCCTTATGCAGTATTACATATCGGAGCATTGAGTGGTCTGGAGGTAGCTATCCTTTACGCTATGATTTTCTTTTTTTCAATATGGATAATGGATCACAGTCGCAAGTGTTTTATCGGAGGGTTAGCATCCATACTGCTACTGCTGCTTGTTTCTTAAGAATAGGAGATTAGAAATCTACCACAATCCGCAGGTTTATCTGTCTGGAAGTCAAATAATTCGGTACTGCATACTGTTGGTTATGAACGTCTGTAATCCAATAATACGAATTGACATTACTGATATTAAACAAGTTGAACACATCAATACCCAACCAGACATTCTTAATGTTACGCATCATCTTATGGCGCATCACACGATCTTCACCACCGACCAACTGCCGTGACATTCCAATATCAACACGCCTATACGGCGACATTCTGAAAGCCGCTTTATTTGCCTCATCCCTGGATGGGCCAAAAGGCAATCCATCAGCCCATACTAATTTGAGTTGTAACTTGTATTTGGGGTTTTTAGGGAAATAGTCTTGAAAGAACATCGAGATATTGTAGCGTTGATCCGTAGGTCGCGGCATACTCTTTCCATCAAACTTTTCGCGTGAATCCATCAGGGAAAAACTTAACCAGGAATCAACACCGGGAACCAGTTCTCCAAAGATCTTCATATCTAATCCGGCAACATGTCCACTGCCTTTATTCTCTCCAAAATAAATAACACGCACATTATCTACCGTATAGGGGATCAGATTATCTATCGATTTGTAATAAGCCTCCGCTGTAAACTTAAATGGACGATACATTAAGTAGAAATAGTGATCAACTCCACCAATAAACTGTATGGAGCGTTGCGACTTGATATTTCTATTTAATTGAATCTGGTATCCTCCGTCTGAATAGACTGAATCACGAAATTCCTTATAAAAGGGAGACTGGTAGTAAACTCCAGTTGCAAATCGGAACGTAAACTTCTTTTCCCAATCAGGGATATAAGCGATCGATGCACGAGGACTAATCAGCACCTCCTTGTTGAAGCCCCAATAACTCGCCCGGATACCTCCGGTTACTGAGATAAAGCCAGAAGCAATTTCAAACTTATACGTATCCTGTAAATAAGAATATAGACGGGTATTATTCAAATCATTCTTTGAATAGAGATTATAAATCACACTGACTTGCTTCGGATTATACGGCATGGAATATCCTGCAGAATCACGCCACTCCCATTCACGCATCCGGTCACTGATCTGCTCAACCTGGCCTCCCAGTCCCCAGCGGAATGTATGATCATTCCTGCTTGCCGCTCCCATGTGAGAAATGTTAATAACACTCGCTTTTAGTTTGTTTCGGGCATGTTCGTGATAGCTTGCAACTCCCAATGTTTTATCTATTGCACTTTGAGATTCACCGGACCCTTCAATATCTTTCAGCCAATATTCACCTGTAATATCATACCTTTCCTGTTCATTTGTTTGAAAAGCCGATACCATAAGCCCAAGCTCTGTCTGTTTGTCTAACTTGTATTTCAAAGTTAAGGCACCAAAAACAGTGGTAAACTGATCGTCTTCTTTCCCATCAAAATAGACTTTGAATTCTTTTGCGATATCCTGCGTTCCAAATTTAGTCGTGCGATTCTGTGGTGCAAATTTATAGCTATTACTGGATACATTACCCAACAATGACAGTTCCCATCGTGGAGAAATGCTATATGTTATATAAGTCTGGTAGTCTAAAAAGTTCGGGTCATACTCGCCTTTGGTTTCCAGGGAACCGAGCAAACTAGCGTTTCGTTTGTAACGCACTCCATGAATCTGCGTCAGATTCTTTGTTGCATGACCCAGATATACAGAACCTCCCTGCATACTTGCAGCAAAAGATCCTTCAAATGACTCCGGCTTCCTATAGGTAATATCCAACACAGATGACATCTTATCCCCATAACGGGTATCAAATCCTCCTGCTGAGAAGTCTATAGACTGTACTAAATCAGGATTAATAAAACTGAGCCCTTCTTGTTGTCCGGCACGTATCAATAATGGACGATAGACTTCTATCCCATTGACATAGACACTATTTTCATCATAGTTTCCACCACGCACCATATACTGAGAACTCATCTCATTGTTAGAATTCACTCCTGCAAATGTAGAAAGAAGTGATTCCACACTTCCTCCACTGGCATCAGGCATCAATCTGAAACGATCAAGTTTAATCTGTTGCGTCATCTCCGTCTCTTGTCTTCGCTCATTTACTTCTACTTCTCCCAGAGCCTGGAAAGCAGATTGCAGGACAACATTCAGGACTATTTCTTTCTCAGGAGAAATGAATTTTCGTTCCACTTTGTTAAACCCTAAACAGGAAATAACAAGTTTGACTGTATCTCTTTTAGGTGTCAAGAACTCATAATGACCTTTCAAATCTGACATTGTCCCAGTAATACCTCCTGTAACATGAATACTAGCTAGTTCTATAGGTTCTCCTTCAGGAGTCATTACCATGCCGTGCACCTTTATCAGCTGTGCATGCACATTGCATACCACACTAGTCAACAGCAGAAAAAGGAAGCATCTTATGTTCATGTTCAATTATTCTCCACTAAATAACGGCGAGAAGCAATTATACGTATAATTTCGTAAATAATTTATTCAACCAGTTCCACTTATATCGGCGCCATTGTTTAGCATTTCGTTGTTTACCTCCAAACTGGATCTTAAAATCGCGCACGCCGGAACGATGAAAGGGAGTGGTCATATCCTTGAAATTGAAAAACGGGAAACCTTGTGTCTGACAATATTCCAATGCATGCACTGTAAGACAAACTCCCGGATACTGTCTGAGAAAAAGTTTATTAGCGCATCCCACATACCATTCATACATGGTATCTCCGGAAAATACGCAAATCATGCTGCCGATAATTCTTCCCTTGTATCGTGCCAAAAAAATAGTTCCTTTCTGTTTACCAACCACCTGCTCAAAAAAAGTATGAAAAAATGATTTTTGCGGGAAATGACGTAATAATCTCGGGGAATAAATCTTATGCGCAGTCAAATACCATTCATCCACCTCTTCAGGAGAAAGAGCTTCACTGATCACAGTACCTGAACGAAACCCGCGATTTGCCTGACGTTGTTTTGACGCAGAGAGTTGTTTCAGTACACTTCGAGGTTTCTTGAAATTATTCTGGATATATATTTTGTCAAGCGGGAAAAAACCATTCTCTCGATAAGCCTTATATCCAGATAAAGGATTTCTCCATACTTTCTTTATCTCAATGAAAAAACATTTATGACAGACCTCCTTGGTTAAAGAATGAAGAAGCTCATTCATCACATCGTTAGACAAATCATCAATAAACAATTCCGGCTGTCCAATCACTTGACATACAGTAAACCAGGATCTGGGGAATAGTACCCGGCTGCGAATCATGAGTACGAGTAATTTGCCTTTAACTTCCCCATCAGAGCTACACACAAAAAGCATTGGCGTAAGAGATTTTGAACTCTCACACAAATAAAAAAACGTATTGGATTGAAAGAAATCCGTTCCCGGAAGTTCGGGCAATACGTCGCCTTTGTTAAATATCTCAATCACTATTTTCGTTGATATGTAATGCAAAAATAGTTCATTTCTTCGGAAAGTTGCATCTATCATTGTATATTTGTGGTGAAATTATAACACTGCATATTAAATCACTTAAAGAAGACGAACAATGAGCAATTTCTCAGATCTTATAAAAAAGCGTCGAAGTGCTCGCAAATTCAAAGAAGAGCTTATCCAACCACAACAACTTGAGCAGATACTTAAGGCTGGGTTGATGGCTCCCTCATCCAAAAGATGTACGTGCTGGGAATTTGTGGTAGTGGAAGAAAAAACAGTCTTACAGCAACTATCTGTCTGCAAAGCTAATGGAGCTACGTTTCTGGCAAATGCACCACTTGCTATTGTTATTTTGGGTAATGAACTAAAAACAGATGTTTGGATCGAAGATGCATCCATTGCAGCAATCATGATGCAGTTGCAGGCTGAAGAACTGGGGCTTGGCAGTTGCTGGATTCAAGTCCGAGGGAGGAGCGACAACCATGGTATCTCTGCAGAAGAGAATGTTCGTGGATTGTTAAACATTCCGGAAGGATACCATCCGCTTTGTATTTTAGCCCTGGGAGTGAAAGATGAAGAAAAAGCACCCTTTGACGAATCTCGACTGAAATGGGAGAAAGTCCATCTTGGTTCATTTAAACAAAATCAAGCTGAATAAATTATGGCAAAAAGTCGCTCATCAAGCAAAAGTGGTGACTTACTCGCATGGGGAGTCACTTCAATTTTTCTCGGAATAATGCTTCTTATCAGTAAACTTCATTTATTCTCTGACGACATCTGTCTGTTGCTGTTTGATTGGAAAAACTATTTCATATATGGAGGAATAATCTTCCTGCTATGCAAACAGAATAGAACGATTGGTGCAATTTTGCTGGGCATCGGGATTTTACTACGCCTGCAAGACTACTTCCAATGGCAGCAAACCTATGCTGAATACATGTGGCCTTTACTTTTCACAGTAGTTGGCATCGTCATGATATTATTCTATTTAAGAAAATGATACTCGGAGGAAGTCCATCTGTAACCTTTATCGGGGCCGGAAATTTGGCCACGCAATTAGCTCTGGCATTACACAACAAAGGTATACAGATCATTCAGATTTTCAGTCGTACTGAGGAAGCTGCAACTCAACTGGCCACGAAAGTTGCAGCTTCCTCTTGCACTCACATAAATAATATCACATCCGAAGCCGACATCTTTATCTTTGCGATAAAAGATACCGTACTAGAGGATGTTGTATCTAAAATGCCATTTCACAACGGTCTATGGCTTCATACCTCCGGCAGTATGCCGATGGATTTGTTTATGCCTTATATTGAGTCTTACGGCATTCTTTATCCACTGCAAACATTCAGCAAAACAAAAGAAGTAGATTTCTCTCAAATTCCCTTATTTCTGGAGGGTTCGAATGAGAAAGCCTTGGATACTACTAGACAACTAGCCTGCATCCTCTCTCCACACATATATTCTTTAGATTCGGAGAAAAGAAAATGGCTTCATTTATCGGCAGTATTTGCTAATAACTTCACAAATCATCTTTATTCAATCGCAAGTGATATCATCCGTGAGACTGGCGTTCCTTTTTCTGTATTGCTGCCATTGATTCAAGAGACTGCTTCAAAAGTGCAGAAACTACCACCTTTAGTAGCACAGACAGGTCCGGCTATCCGTTACGATGAGAATATTATAAACAAACAACTCGAAATGCTGAAAGACAATCCGGAATATCAGGAAATCTATCGGCTGTTGAGTCAAAGCATTTTTCATTTACAGAAGAAATAATTTCGATATGAGTACAATTAACTATGACCTGAAGAAAATCAAAGCGTTCGTTTTTGATGTTGACGGGGTTTTATCATGTGACATAATTCCTCTTCACCCAAACGGAGAGCCCATGCGAACTGTCAACATTAAAGATGGGTACGCGATGCAGCTTGCAGTAAAAGCGGGGTTTCATATTGCCATTATCACTGGAGGAAATACAAATTCTGTAAAGGAGCGATATGAACGGCTGGGCATTAAAGATGTCTATATGAAAGCATCCATTAAGATGAATGCATTTATGGAATTCAAAGCTAAATACGGATTAGCTAAGGAAGAAATCTTGTATATGGGTGATGACATACCTGACTATCAGGTTATGCAGGAAGCAGGACTTCCCGCTTGCCCGTCAGACGCATCGCCTGAGATAAAGAAAATATCAATTTATATCTCTCATAAGGCAGGCGGAACCGGCTGCGGACGGGATGTAATAGAGCAGACCATGAAAGCTCAAGGAACCTGGATGCAAGGAGAAGCTTTCGGCTGGTAATTAACAGATCAAACATGCTGGACTTTAAAAATAAATACGATATTATTCTTGGCTCTCAATCGCCGAGAAGGAAGGAACTGCTAAGCGGTCTGGAACTAGACTTCTTAGTCTGCACCTTGCCTGACGTCGACGAAAGTTATCCTGAAACATTACAAGCAGGTGATATTCCTCTCTTTATCTCAGCTCAGAAGGCTGAAGCTTTTCGTCCGATGCTTCAGGAAAAAACTTTGCTTATCACTGCCGATACGATAGTTTGGTTGCACAATAAAGTCTATGGCAAACCGGTAGATGAAACAGATGCAATCTCTATGTTGCAAGATCTCTCCGGACATACACACGAGGTTTTTACCGGAGTAACACTGACCACACTTAATAAGCAGAAAAGCTTCTTCGTACAGACAGAAGTAACCTTTGCTTCCTTGAGTGATGAAGAAATTCTTTCATACGTAAAAAACTACCAGCCATTTGACAAAGCCGGTTCTTACGGAGTACAGGAATGGATCGGATATATAGGTGTTGAATCAATCTCCGGCTCTTATTTCAATGTGATGGGATTACCCGTACAACGATTATACCGCGAACTCTTAAAATTCTGATATGAAACGAATCCTTCTCCAACTCTGCGTTTTGGCACTGATAAGCGCATTTGTTACCAGTTGTGCCACAAAATCACGCACAATCAGACATTCTGAAGTTACTTTTATAAAAGATAAGCAACTTCGCAAGGTTGTGGACGAATGGATTGGAGTTCCATATCGGTACGGAGGTAATTCTAAATCCGGCATCGACTGTTCCGGACTGGTAAAAGTAATTCTTGCCAACGTGTATGGTCTGGAGCCAAATATCCGTACCGCAGAAGGCTATTGCAAAGCTTCCAATAAAATTCGAAAAAGCAAACTCAAAGAAGGAGATCTGGTCTTTTTCAGCGTTCCAAAGCCGACCGATTTTCATGTAGGTGTATATCTGGGTAAAGACAAGTTTGTGCATGCCACTACTTCCAAGGGAGTCCGCATTGACGACATGAACTTCCCATATTACGAAGAAAGTTTTTACCAGGGAGGTCGGATCAACTATTAATGAGACCAAGCATGGATATAGATCTGAGCCAAACAGCACTGGTACTTGAAGGTGGAGGAATGCGGGGGGTGTTTACTGCTGGGGTATTAGACTATTTTATGGACCGCCAGATACGCTTTCAATATACAATCGGAGTATCTGCCGGAGCATGCAACGGATTGTCCTATCTTTCCAATCAACGGGGAAGAGCACATCGCTGTAATATCGAACTTCTGCAAGAATACAACTACATCGGCATCAAGTCTCTCCTGACCAAAAAGTGCATCATGGACTTTGACTTGTTGTTTGATGACTTTCCGGAAAAGATCATTCCTTTTAATTACGATTGCTATTTCAATACTTCTCAAAGATTTGAAATGGTGACCAGTAATTGTCTGACAGGCGAAGCAGTCTATCTGGAAGAGAAAAAAGACAAAGTCCGTCTGTTAAAGATTGCCAGAGCATCCAGCAGTCTCCCATTTTTCTGTCCAATGGTAGAGGTGGATGGTATTCCAATGCTTGACGGAGGAATCAGCGATGCCATTCCAATACGTCATGCATTTGATGAGGGATTTTCAAAGGCTGTAGTTGTATTGACACGCAATGAGGGGTACAGAAAGGAAGAAAATAAGAAGCACATCCCCTCATTGATCTATAAGAAGTACCCTCTGCTACGTGAGAGGATACAAAACAGAGCGAGAGAATACAATTACACTCTTGACTATCTATCCGAAATGGAAGCGGAAGGAAAAGTGATTATTATCCGTCCAAAGAAGCTTATTACTGTTAGCCGTATCGAAAAGAACACCCACAAACTGTGTGCTCTTTACGAAGAAGGTTATGCTTGTGCTGCCAATGCCTTCAAATCCTAAAATAATACTTATTTCTCCTCTTTCGGTTTCAGAACGACACCTATATTCCTCTTTCCATCTATTTTGGCCTCCAAAGGAAACTCAAAACGGACATGCCTGACATACTTTGTCTCTGATACAACGGGAAGCGTATTTAGATAAGCTTCATCAAAGATTCCATCTTTCATAAATGGATTAACAGTAAAGTATCCTACCCCGAAAGAAGTCAGATTCTGGAAGAAATGAGTTCCCTGACTCGGATCTACCCGATAATTTTCCAAACCGGATTCTACAATAATCCTTGCAGCAGATATATTCGGCCATTTGACCGGGATTCCCAGCCAATCATCGCTTGAGCCCCAACGTCCGGGTCCTACAAGAATATAGTTTCTCCCATCTTTTAAAAATTGCTTGTTGATCTTCTCCACATCATAAGCAATCAACTGATTACTATTCGGACGAAATCCGGTTGTTTTTACATATACAATATCCTGTATATTATTGATGACCCCATGTCCAAGAGCATTTGTGGAATAAATCAACTTTTCCTCGTCGGGAATGACACTCAGGTCTTCATTCAATTCTGAACTATTATCGACAATAGGTCTGATTTGCAAAAGATAGAACACATTCTCATGGTTTTCATCATCAAGATTGGCGGCAAATTCTATTTCTACCGGTCGAGCCATCTCCTTAGCACTTAATTTCAAAATGAAATCCAGCAACTTTGCCAAAGGGAACATATCATGTTCCAGCACATTGACAAAAGAAATTATTTTGCGACCACCTTCATAGAAGCCTTCCCGGATCACTCCGTCAGACGGATCATAGGTAGAGGCCAGATACTTCAGTGCACCATCGTTTTCAGCCTCCTTTACAGGAAGTTTAAACAAATTAAATGCATCATCAGTAGAAATCTCAGATTTTGTATCAGTAAGGTTTAGCGCATAAAAGCGAGTCTGAGTCTCACGAAGGGCAAAGTCAAGGGAACTCATCTGCAAAATATTATGGGGATGCACCGGGGAAAAACGAAGTGTCATTCCTCCGTCCACAATATATTTACCTAAACCAATAGCAACATTCGCAATACCGTCTTCCGCTTTCTCATCACCGATCGGATAAAAGTTTAACGATCGTGCTACACCAGAAAAAGAAGGATAGTAACGGGGTCCATAACTTTTGCCACACACCTCCTGCAATATGACGGCCATCTTCTCCTGGTCAATCACATTCTGTGTGGCCATCATATAGTCTTTACTGTTCTTAAAGAAGACAGAAGCATACACTCCTTTTATTGCATTACTTACTGCATGAAGCATTTCATACTTATCAATCTGGTAAGGGACCATATACGTGGAGTAAACTCCGGCAAATGGCTGGTAATGGGAGTCTTCCAGCAAACTGGAAGAACGCACTGCAACCGGACTCTTCACAGCATCGAAGAATGCCATGAGATCTTCTATCAAAGAATCCGGCAACTGTCCTTTTAAGAAATATCGCAGAATCTGTTCATCCTGAAGATCCGACAACCCCACCTGATACAGATTATTAGATTCCATAAACTCATCGAAAAGATCAGTACATAAAACTACTGTTTTGGGAATTGTCACTCTGGTATTATCAAACTCTCCCAGTTCGGGATATCGTTTTATGATAGAATCAATAAAAGCAAGTCCGCGTCCTTTCCCCCCCAAGGAACCATCACCTATCCTGGCAAAATTGGAATACTTGTCAAACCTGTCACGTTGAAAAATAGCAACAACTCCTCTATTCTTCATCTTCCGATACTCAACGACAGTATCAAATATAATCTTGCGACATTCATCGATATTATCGTAATCATCCACATCCATCTTCTTAATCAATTCAGCAATAGGAAACATCGCTCTGGAATAGAGCCAACGTGACATATCATCATGTCCCAAATGATATCGCAAAGAGTGTTCCGGAATAGAAAAGATATTATTTTGCAGATCTTTCAGATTAGTAAGGCGGGCGACTTCTTCCCCTGTGATAGGATTCTTAAAAACGAAATCGCCAAAGCCAAAATTACTCATCACACACTTTTTGATATCGATCGGTAGCTTTTTAGAATGTTTTGACACAAAACTTGCGCCCAGATCAAGTGCGGCTTTTTCGTTTTCCTGCTCGGAAGAATCAATTATCAATGGAATATTTTTGTTCAGGTTACGTACATAGGTACAGAACTTGATTCCTGCCATTTTATCTTTCTCACCATCTTTCTTAAAAGAGACATCTGATATTATCCCCAGCATATTATTCTTATACTTGTCATAAATAGTTTTGGCTTCTTCATAGCTACGAGCCAAAACTATTTTAGGGCGTCCACGCATTCGAAGCATGCACTCGTGTCCGTTCAATGCCTCTTTGGCAAATATTTGAGATTGATTTAATACAAATTTATAGAGGTGTGGCAATATGGAGGAATAAAATCGGATAGAATCTTCTACAAGCAAAAGCACCTGAACTCCAACTGATTGCACATCCTGATCCAGATTCATCTTATCTTCGATGAGTTTTATGATGGCAAGCAGAAGTTCGGCGTTGCCCAACCAGCTAAATACATAGTCGATTCCACTCAAATCCTCATTAGCTATCGATTGCGACACCTCTCTGGAAAAAGGGGTAAGAACAACTATCGGCACATACGGATAAAGATCTTTGATTCTCTTAACCATTGCAAAACTATCATCTTGTAACCCACTTGGCATACTTATAACCAAATCAAATGTTCGGTCATTCAGTTGATTCATAGCCTCCGCTTCTGATGTAACCTGAAAGAAACGTGGCGGATAACGCAAATTAAGAGAGGTATACTCGTTAAATATAAGCTCATCTACCCGTCCGTCATCTTCGAGCATAAAAGCATCATAACGACTGGCTATAAGCAAAACATTGAAGATTCTTTTGGTCATTAAATTGGCAAAAGAAGTATCTTTTAAATAAAGTCTTTTAAAATTCTGTTGATCGATCATCGCATTATATATGTGTAGAAACAAAAGTAATAATTTCTTTTTATTACATTTGTCAAATATGAGATTATCAATGAAAAACAGTAAAAGGTATTTTCTGTTTATTGGATTCTTCTACTGCTTCATCCTATATTCTTTTTCACAAAATCAGATAGGGTATGCATCTTACTATGCTAACTCTTTTCATGGTAAGAAATCGGCCAATGGTGAGACTCATGATAATAATGACTTCACTGCAGCACACCGGACATTCACTTTCGGCACTTTCGTACGGGTGGTCAATCTGAAAAACAATAAATCAGTAGTCGTACGGATCACAGACCGAGGGCCTTTCTCCCATTCACGTATCATTGATGTATCCTATGCAGCTGCTAAGAAACTGGATATCATAAGCCAAGGAGTGGCAAAAGTGGAGATAGAAAATATTGGTGATCCAAGCCAGTTTAAGATTACAAGGTTGATGGAGATTAAGATGAAGAGCTTTGAACCGTACAAACCCGCTATTACTATTCCCAAACCGATTGCAAAGAAGGTAAAGGAGGTAAAAAAGAAAGAGACACGTTCACGCTAGCTCTTCTTTACAGAATCCGGATGTTGTGATATATAATCTTTCCAGCTGTTATATTTCTTTTCACTCAACGGGCGATTTGTCTGAAAGAAGTGGCATACTGCTGCTGCCAAACCATCTGTTGCATCCAAAGGTGAGATCATTTTATCCTGAGGAATCTTCAAATACCTCTGTAACATGTCGGCCACCTGTTCCTTAGTCGCTTTTCCATTGCCCGTGATAGACATCTTTATTTTTAGCGGAGCATATTCTGTTATCGGTATATCCCGATATAAAGCAGCTGCCATAGCTACTCCTTGCGCACGTCCAAGTTTAAGCATCGATTGTACATTCTTTCCAAAGAAAGGTGCCTCTATTGCCAGCTCATCCGGATGGTATTGTTCAATCAAGCCCAATACTCGCTCAAAAATCCGTCGGAGCTTCAGGTAATGATCGTTCTCTTTACTTAGTAAAAGCACACCCATGACTATAAGTTCAGGGTCATTCCCCATCACTTTAATCAGTCCATATCCCATTACTGTCGTTCCGGGGTCTATTCCAAGAATAATTCTTTCTTTCATTGCTCCTCTTTAATTATGTGCAAAGCTATAAAAAAATGAAGAGAAACAAAGGATGAATATCAGACTTTGTCTTGAATAAATCCGTATCCAATGGGGAAATTAGTGAATAGTTATTACATGGACTATTCAATGAAATGTTCTTAACTAAGTATGTTTTTAAGGAGGTCTTTCCTATGATTCAAAAATAGTTGTATCTTTGCTGCTTCAAATTGGGGTATTAGCTCATCTGGCTAGAGCGCGACACTGGCAGTGTCGAGGTGAGCGGTTCGAGTCCGCTATGCTCCACATCACTACAACAGTAGTAATATACATATAATGAAGCCTTTTAGTATTCATGCAAGATTAAGAAGTTTTGTGTATGCTTTCCGTGGAATATGCTTTTGCATTTCTCAAGAGCACAACGCCTGGATACACAGCCTGATTGCAATCCTGGTAATTTCAGCCGGATTTATATTTCGGATATCGACGATGGAATGGATTGCTGTTCTCCTTTGTATCGCAATAGTATTTGCCGCAGAAATCATCAACACTGCTATTGAACGGTTAATAGACAAATTATCTCCTGACTTTCAGCCGGATGCCGGAACAATCAAAGATCTTACTGCAGGCGCTGTACTAATTTGCGCATTCTTTTCAGCTATCATTGGACTGATGATCTTTGTTCCGAAGATATATGCAATGTTCTGATTTTTCTATCAGTTTTAAGAAAATAAATAGACATTCATTCCCCTAATAGAGATAAAAGCGGTAATTTCGCCCTAATTTATACTTATAAAAAAAAGAATAATAGTAATCTTATGAAAGCTACACACATTGAACACATTGGTATTGCTGTAAAAAGCATCGAAGAGTCAATTCCGTATTACGAAAACGTATTGGGACTTAAATGTTACAATATAGAAGAAGTCGCAGACCAGAAAGTAAAGACTGCTTTCTTTATGATCGGACAAACGAAGATTGAACTTCTGGAATCTACAGACCCTGAAGGAACTATTGCTAAATTTATTGAGAACAAAGGCGAAGGCGTACATCATATAGCATTTGCTGTAGATAGTGTTGCTGATGCTTTAGCCGATGCTGAAAGTCAAGGAATCAGATTGATTGACAAAGCTCCCCGTAGTGGCGCTGAAGGTATGAAGATCGCTTTTCTTCACCCAAAATCAACCAAAGGTGTATTGACTGAATTGTGCGAGAAATAAAAAGATATTAACTTTCAAATTAAATATCCTATGAGTAACCAACTTGAAAAAGTAAAAGAGCTTATTGAACTGCGTGCCAAAGCAAGAATCGGTGGCGGTGAAAAAGCTATTGAAAAGCAACATGAGAGAGGGAAGTATACTGCCCGCGAACGTATCGCCATGCTGCTTGACGATGGAAGTTTTGAAGAAATGGACATGTTCGTTGAACACCGTTGTCACAACTTCGGACAAGAGAAGAAATCATTTTTAGGAGACGGCGTCGTTACCGGTTATGGTACAATCGACGGCCGTCTTATTTATGTTTTTGCACAGGACTTTACCGTTTTCGGTGGATCTTTGTCTGAAACAATGGCTCTGAAGATCTGTAAAGTGATGGATCAGGCGATGAAGATGGGTGCGCCGGTAATCGGCATCAATGATTCAGGTGGAGCTCGTATCCAGGAAGGTATTAATGCGCTTGCAGGTTATGGAGAAATATTCCAACGTAATATTCTGGCATCCGGTGTGATTCCTCAGATTTCAGGTATCTTTGGCCCATGTGCCGGTGGTGCTGTGTATTCTCCGGCACTGACAGACTTCACCCTGATGATGGAAGGGACTTCTTATATGTTCCTCACCGGACCTAAAGTTGTCAAAACAGTGACAGGAGAAGATGTTGATCAAGAGTCATTGGGAGGAGCAAGCATCCACTCTACAAAATCTGGTGTTACCCATTTCACAGCAAAAACTGAAGAAGAAGGTCTGGCTATGATTCGTCGTTTGTTAAGCTATATTCCTCAGAACAATCTCGAAGAGGCGCCATTCACAACCTGCAATGACCCGATCGACCGTCTGGAAGATTCATTGAATGAGATTATTCCGGATTCTCCAAGTCTTCCTTATGACATGTACAATGTGATCGCTGCTATTGTAGACAACGGCGAATTTCTGGAAGTTCAGAAAGATTATGCAAAGAACATCATTATCGGATTTGTACGTTTCAACGGTCAGTCTGTAGGTCTTGTTGCCAACCAGCCGAAATATCTGGCCGGAGTACTTGATAGCAATGCTTCTCGTAAAGCAGGTCGTTTCGTGCGTTTCTGTGATGCATTTAACATTCCTATCGTATCATTGGTAGATGTTCCGGGATTCTTACCGGGCACCGGTCAGGAATATAATGGCGTTATCTTGCATGGGGCCAAATTGTTGTATGCTTATGGCGAAGCAACAGTACCTAAAGTAACAGTAACACTTCGTAAATCATATGGCGGATCACATATCGTAATGAGTTGTAAGCAACTGCGTGGTGATATGAACTATGCATGGCCTACAGCAGAAATTGCTGTAATGGGTGGTTCAGGAGCTGTGGAAGTATTATATGCGAAAGAAGCGAAAGAATCAGCTGATCCTGCTGCATTCACTGCTCAAAAAGAGGCTGAATACACCAAGTTATTTGCCAATCCTTTCAATGCTGCCAGATACGGATATATCGATGACATCATCGAACCGAGAAACACACGCTTCCGTATTATCCGCGCTTTGCAACAATTGCAAACGAAGAAGCTTACTAATCCGGCAAAGAAACATGGTAATATTCCATTATAATCTTTTAAACTGATATTTGTTATGAATAAAAGAACAATCGGGATATTCTTCGTTCTGCTCTTTATGGCTTGTCTGAGAGCTGAAGCTCAAGGAGTCAAAAGTGTTAGGATCAACGAGGTAATGATCACCAATGAAACTAACTTTCTGGATGATTATGGTGTACACAGCGCGTGGATCGAGTTATATAACTCCTCCTTCGCATCTGTAAATGTAGAAAGTTGTTTCTTGACAAATGACAAGAATAATCCCAGGATGTATCCAATTCCCAAAGAAGACGTATTGACAGAAATACCTCCACGTCAACATTTGTTGTTTTGGGCGGATGGACTTCCGAACCGTGGTACTTTTCATCTGAACTTCAAGCTCGATCCTACAAAAGAAAACTGGATTGGAATCTATGACGCAAACGGCACAGTACTTATTGACGAAGTGACAATACCTGCAGGTATACTGGCAGCTGATCTGTCATATGCGCGTCAGGATGATGGCAATGTGAATTGGGTTGTAAAAGGAACGGACGATAAAAATTATGTGACACCAAACGCTAACAATCTCACGAAGGACTCTAATTCAAAAGTCGAGTCATTCAAGAAGAATGATAAATTCGGTATAGGAATGTCTGTTATAGCGATGGCTGTCGTATTCCTCTCCCTTCTTCTTTTGGCGTTTTCCTTCAAACTCATTGGCAAGCTGTCAATCTTAATCAGCAAGAAGAATGAAATGAAATCTAAAGGCATCTCAGATAAGAAAGAAGCAAAGAAAAAAGATCTTGGAAATACACCGGGAGAGATTTATGCAGCCATAGGTATGGCTTTGCATGAATATCAGGATAATGTCCACGACATCGAGGAGACCGTACTGACCATCAACAAGGTGAAACGTAACTATTCTCCATGGAGTTCAAAGATCTATACATTGACTGAAACTCCGAGAAAACATTAATTCATTGATCACAATCTTTAAAATCAACTAAAAATGAAACAATATAAGTATAGAATAAACGGTAACCTTTACAACGTGACGGTCAATGATATAGATGAAAAGAATATCGTTACAGTAGAGGTCAATGGAGCACCCTATAGTGTAGAACTAGATCGTCCTGTCCACAAACCGGTCCATAGCCCTTTTGTTCGCTCTATTTCCAACTCTGTGGAAGCGCCAAAAGCAGCAGTCGTTCGTCCTGCGGCAAAGTCCAGTCAGTCTGCAGTGAAGTCCCCACTTCCGGGAGTAATCCTGGATATCAAAGTAAAAGTAGGTGATGTAATCAAACGTGGTGAGACGATCCTCATTCTGGAAGCTATGAAGATGGAGAACAATATCCATTCTGATAAAGACGGGAAAGTTAGTGCTATCAAAGTTAACAAGGGGGATTCTGTTCTGGAAGGTGCGGATCTAATCGTAATCGAATAACGCTATGGGAGAATTTCTTTTAAATAATATGAGTGACTTCTGGAATCTGACAGGATTTGCTAGTGCATCTGCAAGCGGTTTGATCATGATTCTTGTCGGAATACTCTTTATCTATCTGGCCGTCAGACACGGTTTCGAACCGTTGTTATTGATCCCCATCGGATTCGGTATCCTGATTGGCAATATTCCTTTTGACACAAATGCCGGACTTGAGATTGGCGTTTATGAAGAAGGTTCTGTACTCAACATTCTTTACCAAGGTGTAAGACAGGGGTGGTATCCACCACTCATTTTCCTGGGTATCGGTGCAATGACAGACTTCTCAGCACTGATTTCCAATCCAAAACTTATTCTGGTTGGTGCAGCAGCACAATTTGGTATTTTCGGTGCATACATGGTAGCTCTGCTTTTAGGTTTCGAACCTAATCAGGCTGCAGGTATCGCTATTATTGGTGGAGCAGACGGTCCAACAGCGATCTTCCTTTCATCAAAATTGTCACCAAACTTACTGGGTGCTATCGCAGTTTGCGCTTATTCTTATATGGCAATGGTTCCTCTGATCCAACCGCCAATTATGCGCTTACTTACCAGCAGGAAAGAGAAACTGATCCGTATGAAACCGGCTCGTGCCGTGTCTCAAACAGAGAAGATCATCTTCCCTGTCGTTGGTTTATTGCTCACTTGCTTTGTGGTACCATCAGCACTCCCTCTTCTGGGCATGCTCTTCCTGGGTAACTTGCTCAAAGAAAGTGGCGCTACACGTCGATTGGCAGATACTGCAAAAGGTCCATTAATTGATACGATCACAATCCTTTTAGGTATGACTGTAGGAGCTTCCACGCAAGCTTCGGAGTTCATCTCATGGAGCACACTTGGTATCTTCTTCCTCGGACTGGTAGCCTTCTGTATTGCAACTGCATCCGGAGTATTGTTTGTGAAGTTTTTCAATCTCTTCCTGAGCAAAGACAACAAGATCAATCCGCTTATTGGTAATGCAGGTGTATCTGCAGTTCCTATGTCAGCACGTATCTCTCAGAATGTCGGTTTGGAATACGACCCAACCAACTACCTGTTGATGCACGCTATGGGACCTAATGTTGCCGGTGTTATCGGTTCGGCAGTTGCCGCCGGTGTACTGCTTGGATTCTTATCATAAATAAAGGTCTATCTCTATAAAAGGAAAGGGCTTCGGAATACCGAAGCCCTTTCCTTTTATAGCCTTTGTATAAATCAGATGGCCGCACTTACCCAAGCGCGGCCATCTGATTTAAAGTATCAAACGATTAGTCTAATTCCTGATCAGCTTCATATCCACCCATCTCACGGATGGCATTCTTCAGCATTGCAAACTGTTCGAAAAGATCGTGCACCGGTTTACTTTCGAAGTCATGCATCGGACTCTTCAGATAGAATGACAACCAGGTCTGTATACCACCCATCCCGGCACGAGAAGCCAGGTCACTCAGCAGTACAAGATCCAGCAACAAAGGAGCTGCCAGGATAGAGTCTTTGCAAAGAAAATCCACCTTGATCTGCATTGGATAACCCATCCAACCATAAATATCAATATTATCCCATCCTTCTTTATCATCATTGCGCGGCGGATAATAATTGATACGAACCTTATGGAAGATATTGCTGTACAGATCCGGATACTCTTCTCCATCAAGTATTGTCTCAATAACCGACAGTTTGCTCACCTCTTTTGTCTTGAAGTTTTCAGGGTCATCCAGCACTTCACCATCTCTGTTACCGAGGATATTGGTAGAAAACCAACCATTCAATCCCAGCATACGAGTCTTAAAAGCCGGAGCGAGCACTGTCTTCATCATTGTCTGACCTGTCTTAAAATCTTTTCCGGAGATAGGAACATTCATTTTCTGAGAGAATTCCCACATCGCGGGCATATCGACACAAAGATTAGGTGCACCCATGATAAACGGACAACCCTCTGCGATAGCTGCGTAAGCATAACACATACCAGGCGCAATATTTTCTGTGTCATTCTCTTTCATGGCTTTTTCCAACGCTGTCAAAGTACCATGGACATCCATATTCAATGGAACATAGATCTCAGTACTTGCCGCCCAGATCACGACGATGCGGGCACAACCGTTAGCAGCCTTGAAGTTGCGGATATCAGCACGAAGCTGCTGTGTCAACTCCCAACGATTCTCTCCTTGCTTTATATTCGTGCCATTGAGCCTTTTTACAAAGTTAATATCAAAGACAGCAGGCATCGGTTTGATAGCAGACAATTCCTCTTTTACCGGATTGATATCTTTCTCTTTCAGCACTTCGGCATGAATCGCAGACTCGTACGCAGTATCCGGAAAGATATCCCAAGCACCAAAAACGATATCATTGAGGTGAGTCAAAGACACGATCTCACCAAACTTCTTATACTGTTTATCCTTTCCTTTGCCCACACGCATTGTCGCCATCTGAGTCAACGAACCGACAGGCTTGCTCAAACCTTTGCGAGCCATTAATGTCCCTGTCATAAAGGTGGAAGTAACCGCTCCTAACCCGACGCATAAAACACCAAGCTTTCCCTCCGCCGGTTTAACTTTCATTTTTTCACTCATTGTTTCTATTCTCCTTTTTAATGATCCCTTTCAGGAAAAATCAACTATTTATAATAACTCTGTTAACTGTTCAATACTCGTAATGATTGCATCGGGAAGAGAATCATCCGTCTCTTCTTTCCACCCTTCCCCTTTCAACCATATCGTTTTACACCCCGCAGCTTTAGCAGGAACTATATCTTTTGAAAATGAATCTCCCACAACTACCACCTCATGAGGTAACAATTGCAAAGAGCGCATACTATAAAGAAAAATCTCCGGATCGGGTTTTCTGATACCGACTACGGCAGACTCAACAATAACATCGAAAGGACAAAATAAATCAAAATCTTTGAGAATGGTTTGAATATTCCCATAAAAGTTTGACACAAGTGCTGTCTTAAACTTCTCAGCCACCTTATTGACCACTACACGCGACTTATCGACCACTCTAAGCGCAAACTCATTGCATCCATCAGCAATAAGAGCCGTATAATTACGAACCTCCAATGTATCCGGCAATAAACCATTCTCTATCAGATATTCCATCTGAATATGTATCTTTATCAAAAGTACGTCATGAAACAAATGATGTGGCAAAATCAGCCTTTCTTTCGCTAGTGATCTTTCTCCATGAATATAGGCACACTTGAAGCTCTCCTTATCTATAGGGACGCCTACTTGTTGATAAAAGTGCCACAGCACTTCCGCCCAATGCATCCCATTCGTATCCAATGTGCCGCCATAATCAAAAATGACCCCCTTAATCTCTCTAAACAGTGGATTCATTTCTTTATATTCCCCACTTTCATTAGTAACATGCCAATCACAATCCAGATAATTTCGCGTACTCTGGTAATCAGTCCGGCATACACTCCATATCCACCACTCATGGATAACCCACCCGCAGCAATGGCCAACCCCCCTTCGCGAGCACCCAACTGCATCGGCGAGAAGAAAAAAAGATTGGCAAACAAGGAAGAGAATGCCTGTATCAGGATACAAGCGGCAAAGCTGACATCTGTAGTAAGGATATTCATGATAAAATAGATCTCCAGACATCCCAGTATACGCGTTACGAATTCAATCCCCAGCGAACCGTAAAAAGTTTTCTTATGCTGGCTGTGCAACTCAGCTATCTGACTGTCTATGCGTTCCAGAAGCTCTTTCTTATCCTCCGCAAATCGCGATACTTTAGCCCTTAAGAAGGGGATCTTAGCAGCCAAACGCAATCCTTTGACCGCCATACCGTTTTTATAGCCCTTTATAAAGAAATAGATTGCAAGCAAACAAAATGCACCCACCATAACAAGCATCACACCCACTCCCCACTTTACCGGATAAAGAGCCAAAAAGAAAAAGATGGAAGAAAACCAGAAACAGAAGTGAGCGAAAATATGCATCATCACATAAAGAATCACGCTGGAAGTTGCTTTTGCTGCTCCCAAATAAGGAGTTGTCTCCATAATGCGATACGGTTCACCTCCCATCAAACCGATAGGAGTCGCGTAGTTCAATGCAAAGCCACTGATCGTAAATTTGTAAACCTTCATGAATGGGATACTGCTCTTCTTGTCATTGCATATAATAAGATACCATGCGCAAGCATTCAACGCATACATAACAACCCAGAGAAGCAAGACAGCCGGAAACCAATACCCGGCCTTTTTCAAGTTTCCCAATAACTCATCATACTTCATATCAAAGGAATAAAGCATGACGACAATGGCTATTACTCCAATAGCGAGAAACAGGTTCCTGAATTTGTTATTCATGGTTTGTTTATTATTTGAGTCAAATCAGAACTTAGTTTTTCATGACAAACTATCATATACACAAACAGAACATTGAGAACTGTAATTTCAAACGCAAAATAGATCCATGGTTCATCAATCAGCAAACTTATAAAAAGAACCAGAGAACGCGTGTTAAAAGTCAGAATATTTGTATATTTCATCAGAGGTTTACTCCTTCTTCGAAACTCACTGCGCAAAGAATCAGGGATTGAATCTCCGTATTTCTCTTGCACAGCGGCATAGAATTTCTGAAAGCGTGGTGACAACTGCTCCTGATTAGCCGTATAATTCTTATAAAACCAATGAAAGATCTTTCGGATCGGTTCTTTCCGAAGCGAGATGGATCGGTATAATTCCCTGACCGGCAAAGCATGTGCCAGTTCACTCCCTGATTTCCCTTTCAGAAAGAGCAGATGAATATTGCGGTAATAATCCGCTATCGCCGCCTGCTTACTGTGGAAAAAGCCGGTAGCTGCTCCCAGTAGCCAGATATTAATGCCCCACTCAGGAGTAAGCCTCACACAGATAGCTATATAAATTGAGACAAACCATATATCTCCACACACGCCATCCAGGATTCGTCCCAGTTCAGACTTTTGATTGGTCATTCGCGCCAGTTGTCCATCCGCGCTATCATAGCTGTTGCCCCATATCAAAAAGAAAATCCCAACCAGATTGACTCTCCAATCCTGATAAGCGAAACAAATCGCAGCAGCAATCCCCAGAAAGATGGAAGCCACAGTGATCGTATTGGGCGTTACTCCCAATTTATGAAAGAAGAGAGCCAAATGATATCCTATCGGACGATAGAAATGAATATCCAGCCACTCTTCCGTATCCATGGATTTATAGGAAGCCTCTAATCCAATCCTCTTTTCATTTGTCATTTCCATTCATTTTATCCATAATCAATTGCGCGATTGCCTTTGCTGCTTCATCCTGACAAGGCCCAAAACTAGGCCAGTCATTGAAATCTATAATCCGGATCTCTCCTTCAGGAGAAATAACAGCATCCCCTCCAAACACCAAAAGCTGCAAAGAAGAAGACGCTTTTGCACAGTGGTCCATCA
>DATCIB010000083.1:0-8247 GCA_036508045.1 Bacteroidales bacterium | reverse complement strand
AATAGAAAAAGCATACGGAAGAGACAAGACAAAAGCGATTCTCCGCCATGGCAAGAAAGCTGAAATAATCACTCTGGATCAGGAGCAGATGGAAAATAATAATTTAATAGATCTGCTTGATACCTATGCGCCATATAACCGCGATTCTACAATAAAAAGTAAGATCAAGGCACAAATGAAAATTATCTTATAACTAATAATTAACGAACTATATGAATCTGTATGATCTAATAAGCGAAGACATCAAGAAAGCAATGCTTGCACGTGACAAAGTAAAACTGGATACTGTGAGAGGGATCAAGAAAGAGTTTCTGGAAGCAAAAACAGCAAAAGGAAGCGATGGCGAGCTTAGTGAAGATGTAGCCATCAAGATATTAAATAAGATGGCAAAACAGCGCAAAGAAAGTGCTGATATTTATATTCAACAGAATCGCAAGGATCTTGCCGACGAGGAATTAGCTCAACTTGCAGTCGTTGAATCATATTTGCCCAAACAACTTTCAGAATCAGAAGTAGAAGCCGAACTGAAAGCAATTATAACTGAAACCGGAGCCTCTTCTGCTAAAGAGATGGGCAAAGTTATGGGTGTAGCCTCTAAAAGGCTGAATGGTAAAGCGGATGGAAAACTTATCTCCGAGATTGTGAAAAGGCTTTTGGCTTAACACGGTATTGAACTAAAACAAGTAGGGCTGTCTCAGACGAGACAGCCCTACTTGTTTTAAAACTAAACTTATTGTGGTCCCATCACCACTTCTGCACGATTGCCTTGTTTAAACAGCGAGGCTGCAAACTTGCGGATGGATGACACTGTGATTTCAGAAACAATATCCTTGTATCCTTTGTTCATGTCGATTTTATCTTGATAAAGGGCTACAATATAATCTTTCCAATAGCCATTCTGACGGCAGTTTTCATCATACTGCTTGAGCATGTATTCCTTTACCTTTTGAATATCCTCTTCTCGAGGTCCGACAAGACTCATACTATCCAGCTCCTTATATATGATTCCGACCAGCTTCTCCTGCAAAACCGGATCAGTGTCAAATTGAATCATCATGGAAAACTCTTTGCGAGGGTAATTAGAAATAGAACTTCCTACACTTACACCATAGGTTCCACCTTCCTTTTCCCGGATCTTTTCAGTGAAAAGTATCCGCAAAATCTGAGTCAAAGCACTTAGCTGTAGCTTACTTTCAAGAGAATAGGGGCATTTGCCGTTTAGGGCAATATAAACAGTACTCATCGCAGTACCCAGTTCTTTCTTGAAGTGATTCGTGACCTCTCCTTTAAATGATTTCATTTTTAGATCCTTCGGCTTTTCAGCCTTACCTGTTCCCGGTAATGTGGCAATATATTGTTCAATCAAACTTTGCACAGTATCCGGCTGAACATTACCCACAAACACGAACGTAAAATCCGAACAATTAGCAAAACGCTCCTTGTACATCTGTAAGATACGGTCATAATTCACCTGATCAAGCATCTCTGCCTTGAACCTCATGGACCGCGGATGATTGTTATACATCACCTTAATCAACGTATCAGACAGGGCTGCTTTGGGATCCGCATCCTGATTCTTCAACGCATCTCTTGTCCGAGAGATAAAAGACTCATATACCTCCATGTCTTTTCGAGGAGCAGTAACAGCCAGATAAGAAAGTTGCACCATTGACTCAAAATCCTGAGGGGAGCAATTTCCTGATATCCACTCGTCATAGCTACTCACAGAAGTGCTTACACTCACGTTCTTACCGGCAAGAAGTTTATTCAGTTCAATAACACTAAAGTTGCCATAACCTCCCATTGTTGCAACGTTTCCCATCAACTTGACATTCGGCTCTTCACCTTTTGGAATAAGAGAACTGCCTCCCGGACTGAATGCAGACATGATAATCTGATCTTCCTTCAGTTTTGTAGGAAAAAACACCACTTTGATTCCATTTGAAAGCTTCCACTCCGTGGTATTATTGGCACTATTCACCTTTTTCTTTATGACACTCCCCTTTTTCGGCAAGTTGGAAATGAGCGGTTCGTCTTTCACATTATCCGTATAGGGAGTCAATTCTCCTTTGCGTGCATCATGAATGGTGGTAAGCAGCTCTTGCTGAGATGGATATACGAGCCCTTCCTTTTCTGGCCCTGACAGCCAAACTACCAGATTACTGTCGCCCATGACCTCGCTTTTGAAATAGTCATTCACATCTTTAATCGTAATCTGTTTGATCACCTCATTCCAGAATGCATATTCGAACTCAATACCCGGAGTTGGCTCATTGTCCAAAAACAAGTTTATAAGTTCGTTGACGTACGAATCATTCATCCTACTTCCCCGCTCTTTATACTGAGTTTCCAGGCTGCGAAGAAAGTTTGCTGTCGCGCGATTGTATTCAGAAGGAGTAAATCCAAACTGACGTGCTCTTTCTGTCTCTTGTACAGCTACCTTCAAAGCTGTTCCAATTCCAGTCTCCTTACAATTAACCATCAATGTCCATGCATCTTTCGTCTTGGAAATGAAGTAATTAGAGTGATAAAAACCTGCATCAATAAAAGGAGGGTTCGACTTCTGAAGCAACTCAGAGAATCGTTCGTTCAGCATACTTTGAATCATATTATTCACATAGCTCAGCAGATAATAGCGCGATGTGTTCTTCTCTTTCTCAGGAAAAGGCTCTGTCTTCTGAAACAGAGTTATTGATACATCAGTTGCTTCCTTGTCAGTGGTGTAAGCTACAATAGGCTCCTTATTATCCGGAACTGGCACTGTTACTCTCTCAGCTGGATTATCCCTCTTCGGAATATCCGAAAAAAGTGCTTTAATCTTCTTCTCAATCTGATCCACATCCACATCGCCAACCACAATTATTCCCTGATTATCGGGGAAATACCATTTATTGTAATACGAGCGTAGTTCGTCATACTTAAAGTTATTGATGACATCTATCAGTCCAATCGGAAAGCGTTGTCCGTATTTACAATCGGGGTATAGTAAAGGCAAAGCTTTATCCAGTATTCGTCCCTGTGCATCACTGCGTGTCCTCCACTCTTCCCGGATCACGCCCCGTTCCTTATCTATCTCATTATCCTCCAGAGCAATAAAGCCCGACCAATCATGAAGGATAAGCAATGCTGAGTCGATAATGCCTTCACGAATCAATGGCACATTCGAAACCCTGTACACAGTCTGGTCCAAGGAAGTATATGCATTCAGATCCGTTCCAAATTTAACACCGATCTTCTCCAAATAGTCTTTCATCTGATTACCAGGGAAGTTCTTGGTGCCATTAAACGCCATATGCTCCAGGAAATGGGCCAGTCCACGCTGCGCCTCCTCTTCCTGCATCGAACCAACCTTTTGTGCGATATGAAAATCTGCGCGATTCGTCTGAAACTTATTACATCGGATATAATAGGTAAGACCATTGTCTAACCTCCCCACACGGACATTCGTATCCGCGGGTAAAGACTGATCCTCTTTTGCCGACAGAGCAAAAGCAAAAAACAGTCCGCACAACAGTACAGACCATTTAGTTAGAGAGAAGTACTTCATTAATTCTGCATATATTAAAGGTTATATTTTTTGTTTGAATAATGGCGCATAAATTGTGTTCTTTCATAGATGCTCTCATCAGGAATACGTTTAGAGTTTAGTATTCCCCTGAATGATTCAATCGAATCAAATCCATGAACATCCATCCATTCTGTGAGTCTTTCCATCATCTTCCCTATAGTTCCTGCCCCTTCTTTATAGAGCACCGAACAAAGAGAGACTGCACTTGCTCCAACCAGGATAGCTTTGATTGCATCTTCTGCCTTAAACACACCTCCGGAAAGCGACAGGTTTAATAAAGGAACTCTTCCCGAACTAATACCTATCCAGCGTAACGATTCATGGAGGTTTGCCGGCGAACTTAATACAGAAGCGCTGGTAATTTTCAAAGTCTTAATATCAACATCCGGAGTATAAGGACGATTAAACAAGACGGCCGCATCAGCACCGTTAAGCTTCAACTGAGACAAAAGAGCTACAGGACTTGTCAGTTGGCGAGACAACTTTATGATGATAGGAATCTTGACAATCTTCTTTAATTCGCAGAGAATATCGACATAGAGTCTTTCTGTCTTCCCATACTTATAATCTTTTGATGTGTCGACAATCATTATATTTACTTCAATTGCATCCGCTCCTGCTTTTTCGATTTCCTTACCAAATGTAATCCAGGTACTCTTAGCGAAACAATTGATACTGGCAATAATAGGGATAGAAACCGACTTCTTGCATTCCCTGAGGAGACTCAGAAACTGATAAATCTGATTATCACGGACATACGTCCGCACATAATCATACGCTTCCGGATATTCCAGACCTGACTTCAACTCATTCTCCACAAAATGTTCAATCTGTTCTTCAAACAATGATTTGAGCACCACTGCTCCAGCACCTTCTTGTTCAAGAAGACACACTTTTTCCACTGTATCAGACATACCTGAACTGGATACTATAAAAGGATTGCGCAACTTAAGTCCCGCATAATCCGTTGCCAGTGAAATATTGGTGTTCATATCTGTATTCTTTAAAGTTTGCAATTAATACTACAAATCTATAAAATATTTCCGGAATACAATTCGTACAACGACAAAAGTGTAAAAAGAGACAAATAACGACTGTCTTATACAAGAAAAAAATGTCAACCTGAAAGGCTTTAAAAAGGAACTGTATGTTTCGGGAAAAACTATTAATAGTTACGAGTAAAACTATTAAATGAAGTTGCAAGAACTATTAGATGTTTTTTGACTCCAATAAAAGCTAGCTACAGATACCTGTATGGCTGTTGCTCGACAGTAAACTACAAGAAGCAGTGTACTATCAACAGAGAAGAGGATGGCTGATAACAGCCATCCTCTTCTCTGTTGATATACGCAAGATTACTTGCTTGATTTGAGCAAACCGCGAATAACCGAAGAGGAAAATCCAGCGAGCTCCATCTCATTAAGTCCGCGGATAGTGATACCTCCGGGAGTCGTAACCCTATCAATTTCCTGTTCAGGATTGGTCTGATTGGCAAGCAATATATCCACAGCACCTTTTACAGTCTTCAGTACAATTTCCTTTGCCTGATCCGGATAAAAACCCATCTGAACCCCACCCTCACAAGAAGCACGGATATAACGCAAAGCATAAGCAATACCGCTGGAAGCCAAGGCTGTTCCGGCAGCCATCAGATCTTCTTTAATAAGTAAGGCGGTACCCAGTTCATTAAACATCTGAACAATTAAAGCTTCTTCTTCGGCTGTTGCATTGCAAGAGGATACAAAAGTCATACTACTCAGCACTTCAATAGCCGTATTCGGGATAACACGGAAGATAGTCGGAGCAGTCGTATTCACTTTGCTCTTCATAAAACCATTCAACATATCAAATGAAACTCCGGCCGCAATAGAAACTAGAATCTGTTTCTCATAATTGAAGCTATGTTTGATTTCACTCAAAACAGTCTCTACTATCCATGGTTTAACAGCAACAATAACAACATCAGCCTCCTTGATCGCCAATGAATTGCTTGCGCTAATAGTAAAACCGGGATCAAAAGCCTTCAGCTTGTCCAAATTATTTTGAACAAGGTCCGATATAGTGATATCAGAAGCATTATACGTACCACCTTTTACAAGTCCACGTGCGATTGCTCCTCCAATATTTCCGACTCCAATAATTGTAACTTTCATCGTATTCTTTTGTTTAAATATTATTCAATACTTTCTTGAAACGTGTAAGGAAAATATCAGCTTCTGCATGTGACAAACAAAGCGGCGGAAGTAAACGGATTACATTCGTCCCACTGATGCCTGTAAACACCTTTTCTTCATACAAAAGCTTTTTACGGATCTCTTTGACCGGCTGATCAAACTCCATACCAATCATCAGACCCTGACCACGGACTTCTTTTATCTGAGGCATCTTTTCTAGCTCTGATTTCAGATAAGCACCGATAGTAGCAGCGTTTTGCACCAGATCTTCTTCTTTCATGACATCGAGCACAGCAATAGCTGCCGCACAAGCCAGATGATTGCCACCAAAGGTAGTGCCTAGTTGCCCATAGACGGGTGCAAACAGCGGACTGATCAACATACCACCAGCCGGAAATCCATTCGCGATTCCTTTGGCTACGGTAATAATGTCGGGGCGAATCCCTGCATATTGGTGAGCAAAAAACTTTCCACTCCGTCCATAACCAGACTGGATCTCATCCAGGATGAGAACGGTACCGGTTTCTGTACATTCCTTACGCAAGAGCTGTAAGAAGGCAGTTGTGGGAAGTTTTATACCACCCACTCCCTGAATACCTTCAATGATGACAGCACAAACATCCCCCTTAGCCAGTTCGGCACGAACCGCCTGCTCATCATTCAGCGGAAGGAAAGTAACATCTATTCCTTCATTGATAGGAGCGACTATCTTCAGATTATCTGTTACGCGAACCGCAGCAGAAGTACGTCCATGAAATGCTTTAGTGAAAGCAACAACCCGTTTGCGACCATTCTGAAAGGACGCCAGTTTCAAGGCATTCTCATTGGCTTCTGCTCCCGAATTGATCAGGAATAAAGCATAATCATCATAACCGGACAAAGATCCGAGTTTGTCAGCAACGGTCTGTTGCAAATTATTAATCACCGAGTTGGAATAAAAACCAAGTTCGCCGACCTGTTTGGTAATCATCTCTACATAATGCGGATGAGAATGACCTATTGAGATAACCGCATGGCCACCATATAGATCCAGATACTCATTACCCTTGTCATCCCATACGTAGCACCCTTTTCCTTTGACGATATTGATATCAAACAAAGGATATACATCAAATAGTTTCATCGTTCTTTCATTTTAAAAAGCAGAAGGTTTGAGCCTCAGTCCGGCCTTTTCGTCCAATCCGAAAAGCAAGTTCATATTTTGAACAGCCTGCCCCGAAGCACCCTTCAGTAAGTTATCAATACAAGAGATCACCAATAATTTAGTGCCATGCTTCTCCAGATGAAGCAAGCACTTATTCGTATTTACTACCTGTTTTAAGTCAATGTTCTTAGCAACTACATGCGTAAAAGCAGCATCACCATAAAACTCTTCATATAGTTTAGTCACTTCTTCCAGTTCAAGATCACAATCCATGTAAGCAGTCACAAAGATGCCTCTCGGAAAATTGCCACGCACCGGAATGAAGTTGATCGCTTTGTCAAAAGACTTCTGCAACTGTTTGACCGATTGATTGATCTCATACAAGTGCTGATGATCAAAAGCTTTGTACACCGAGATATTATTATCCCTCCAGCTAAAGTGAGACGTATCCTGAGGTTTCTGTCCGGCACCTGTACTTCCGGTGATACCCTGTACATGTACATCAGAACGCAGCAGATTATTCTTTGCCAAAGGAAGCAAAGCCAGCTGAATGCAAGTAGCAAAGCAACCGGGATTTGCAATATGAGTGGCGTTTTTGATCGCTTCCTTATTCAACTCAGGCAGACCATATACGAAATCATGTTCCGGACTTGCTGCCCTGTAGTCTGTTGAAAGATCCACGATCTTCAAGGAAGCCGGCAGTTCGTTCGCATCCATAAACTTCTTTGTATCACCATGCGCCGTACAGAAAAAGAGCATATCTATAGCATCCACGGGAAGCTGATCCGTAAATACCAGCTTCGTCTCTCCATAAAGACCTTCATGTACCTCGGTTATCGCCTTGCCGGCATTACTATTGCTATTGACAAATGTCACTTCAACATCCGGATGGTTAATCAACAGACGAAGTAATTCGCCTGCCGTGTAACCTGCACCCCCTATAATTCCAACCTTTATCATTTATTATTCTTCTTTTGAACGGAATAGTATATTTTCATCTGATTACCCAAGATCTTGGTAAAACCTTTTACATCGTCAGCCGACCAAGCTTTCTGTTCCTCACCATAGACCCCAAAATCGCTCTTCATCAAGTCGAAATCACTCTCAACCCCCACCAATGTATAGCAATACGGACGTAAAGTAAGGATCACACGTCCAGTCACATTCTTCTGAGTGCTTTGCAAGAAGACCTCCATGTCACGCATGACCGGTTCGAGATACTGTGCCTCATGCAAAAACATACCATACCATGTAGCCAGCTGCTCTTTCCAATACTGTTGCCATTTGGTCAGCGTATGTTTCTCAAGCATTTTATGCGCATTGATGATCAACAGCGGACCCGCAGCCTCGAAGCCTACACG
>DATCIB010000082.1:0-6475 GCA_036508045.1 Bacteroidales bacterium | reverse complement strand
TCTATCGGACTTTTATGAATCTCTGTGATTCGTATTCCATATCGGGATGCAACAGTTGTCAATTCACGTTGAAAGCTGTTGCCTACCGATCCGATAACTCCTGCCGGTAATGATTGATAGTCGTATTGCATCACGTTACGACGAAAGAAAGCATCGAAGCCATCCAGGATCAACTGTTGAATATACGGGTGCTCACGGTGCATAGATAAGAAAGGAGCAAATGAAGCCATAAAACGGTTTGGAAAAGGTCTGCGATACACAGACTCCATGATTTTGGTACGGTCTATGTGAAATCTTTCATAAAACAAATCACTCACATCCAGAGGCATCATTCTTTTCATATAATCGGCGATCAGCTGTCGTCCAAGGACGGCTCCACTACCCTCGTCGCCAAGAATAAAACCAAGCGGCGTGATATTCTTCACGATATTTTTACCATCATAATAACAGGAGTTCGAACCGGTGCCCAAAATACAAGCAATACCCGGGTTGTGTCCAAACAAAGCTCTTGCTGCTCCAAGCAAATCACTTTGAACCTCAATGTTCGCCTTTGTAAAGAAACGGCACAAAGCACCTCTTACCACTTCATTTTTTATTTCATCCGCACAACCGGCTCCATAGAAATAAATATCTGAAACACTAGCACATTCTTCTTCTGAGAATTTCAGATTGTCGGACAAGAAATCGGCTATTTCCTCCTGCGATTGATAATAGGGATTAATACCTGCAGTAAGAAACTCTTTCTTCTCCTTGTCTGGAGAAAAAAGAGTCCACTGTGTCTTTGTCGAACCGCTGTCAGCTACTAGTTTCATTATTCAAAGGTTATTATACGAATGTTTCGAGCAGCCGCACTTCATTGATAGGAAGTACCGCCACAGTATCCACACAAGCCGGAATCAAGATAGTCTCACCTTCATTTAGCAGAGTGATAGAGCCATCGATGCTCTCAAGTTTGCAAGCACCTTCCAGACATATCAGCACCACAAAGGAATCCAGTTCGCTGTAGTCCAGTTGCATATCTTCATCCAGATGAAGCATGCTGGTCGTAAAATACGGGCAGCTGATTATTTCATTCGGAGCATTTGTCTCTTTGTTATATTCCACACGATTACTATCACCGATGGTATAGTTAATCGCATCTTTTGCCTGATCCGTATGCAGCTGGCGCGAATTACCCTGAGCATCACGACGGTTATAGTCATAAATACGATAGGTAATATCCGATGTCTGTTGTATCTCAGCAATGAAAGTTCCCTTGCGGATGGCATGTACAACACCGGCAGGCAAGAAGAAAACATCCCCTTTCTGGATGGAATGAAGAGCCAATACATCGGTAAAAGTATTGTTTTCCACCCTTTGCACATATTCATCCGGAGTGATCTGCTGTTTGAACCCCGCATACAAGTTTGCACCCGGTTCGGCATCCAGCACGTACCACATCTCCGTCTTCCCCTTACAATGATGTCGTTTCTCTGCCATTTCATCGTTTGGATGCACCTGGATAGAAAGATCATCACACGCATCGATAAACTTGATCAGTAGCGGAAAGTTCTCTCCGAAGCGCTCAATGTTTTCGTTTCCTACCAACGAAGCACCATACTTCTGAATCAACTTATCCAAACCCTTCCCGGTCAGTTCACCGTTACTCACGATGGACACACTACCCGGTACTCCTGAAATCTCCCAACTCTCGCCGATACCACTTGCGGCCGGCAAATGCTTGTACTCACTAATACGCTCTCCTCCCCAAATCGCTGACTTCAAGATCGGACGAAACTTGAGTGGATAGAGCTTTTTCAATGTCTCCATTTCTTATTATTCTCTTCTTAAAACTATTGCTGAACGAGCCGGGATATAAAACTTCAGCCACTGAAGGTTCTGTTTCGGATCCTCGTCTCTTAAAGTTAAATGTATTACACTCTCATCGACAGATCCATAGCCACCAAACTTAAATGAATCTGTGTTTAATACTGGTTTATACGCTCCTTTTTCTACCAGAACGCCATAATCCGTATATGATTTTACAGGATGGAAATTAAAGATAAAAACCAGATCCATACGCCTATACACAAGGATACCATCGCCGGCATTGTCCCAAACCTTATAGATTGGTGATGCCTGAAATTCCTTCTCACTACGGATCAGATGAATCATCGCCTTATCAAAGTCACCCAGATAATGATATTTCAAATCTTTATTGTCCACCAGACTCCATTGTCTGCGGGCATACTTATGCGACCAGCCGTTTCCTTCCCGTGGAAAATCTATCCATTCGGGATGACCAAACTCGTTACCCATGAAGTTAAGATAACCGCCATTGATTGTAGAAGCCGTCACCAGGCGAATCATCTTATGCAAGGCAATACCACGATTGACCGTGAAATCCGAATCCTCTTTTTGCATGTGCCAATACATCGCGGCATCGATGAGACGGAAGATAATGGTCTTATCTCCGACCAAAGCCTGGTCATGACTTTCCGCATAACTGATTGTCTTTTCATCCACACGGCGGTTTGTGAGTTCCCACCAGATACCTCTCGTATCCCAATCTTCATCTTTCCGTTCCTTGATCAGTTTGATCCAGTAATCCGGCACCCCCATCGCCATGCGATAATCAAATCCAAACCCACCATCTTCAATGCTGACAGCAAGTCCGGGCATACCACTAACCTCCTCGGCAATGGTTATCGCAGTAGGCTTAACCTCATGAATCAGTTTGTTGGCAAGCGTCATATAACAAATCGCATTGTCATCCTGATTATCGTTATAATAAGACTCATAACCACCAAATGAATCACCCAAGCCATGATTCTTGTACACCATAGAAGTGACACCATCAAAACGGAATCCGTCAAACTGGTATTCTTCAAGCCAGTATTTACAGTTGGAAAGCAGGAAGTGCAGTACTTCGTCTTTACCGTAATCAAAACAAAGCGAATCCCAAGCAGGATGTTCTCTGCGTGAGTCCGCATAAAAATAAAGACCCGGGCTGCCATCAAACAGACCAAGTCCCTCCACCACATTCTTTACAGCATGTGAATGTACAATATCCATAATGACAGCAATCCCGTTACGGTGCGCTTCATCAATCAGTTCCTTGAGTTCTTCAGGAGTGCCGAAACGCGATGAAGCCGCAAATAAACTGGAAACATGATAGCCAAAAGAGCCATAATAAGGATGCTCCTGAATAGCCATGATCTGGATAGCATTATATCCATCCGCGATAATACGAGGCAACACCTTCTCACGAAACTCTACATACGTTCCCACCTTCTCCTGTTCAGATGCCATACCAATATGGCACTCGTAAATCAGTAAAGGCGAAACGTTGGGTTTGAAATTCTTTGTTTGAAATGAATAAGGACTCTCCGGGGCCCATACCTGTGCAGAGAATATCTTGGTAGAGTCATCCTGAACTACCCGGGTAGCCCAAGCAGGAATACGTTCGCCACTTCCCCCATTCCAATGTATCTTCAATTTGTAAAGATCACCATGGTGAAGCAGTTCTTTGTGAAGTTCAATCACCCAGACGCCATCTTTCAGACGGCGCATTCGGTAATCGTCGCACTCTTTCCAATCGTTAAACTGACCAATCAGAAAGATATTGGTCGCATTGGGTGCCCATTCACGAAAGACCCAACCATCATGCGTCTGATGCAGACCGAAATAGAGAGCCCCGTCTGCAAAAGAAGAGAGTGAGTGCCCGCCATTTGCCGTCAACCTCTTCTCCACATCCATCGCATGCCGGAACCGTCCAGTGATAGCTTCAGAAAAAGGTTTCAGCCAAGGATCATTTTGAATTAAATTGAGCTCTTTCATCTGTTTCTGAATCATCAGATTCGTACTTTTACGACAATCTTCTTCAACTTACCGGTACCGATGCAGGGGGCATGACTATCTTCTGCAAAGAAGATAGCAAATTGTGCGGGATAGAGCGTGATATATGTGGATGGCTCATCGGAGAAAAAGACGATATCTTTGTCCACATTATAAGGATCCTTCTCCTCAACACATGCAGTAAGTGCTTTCCATCCAAAGGATTCCTCAGACTTGAGAGGCATTTGTATATCAATATACCTACAATGCGCCTCAAGTTTGGCATTTTCCTCCTCTTTGGCATCCGGCTCTTGAACCATCAGATAGAGATCATTCCCATCCAGATCCGTTCTTCCTACAGGTGCGTTCAGTAAATCATGGCTTTCGATATATTCGAAAGCTTTCTGAAAAAGTGGATGCAACCCATAATATGCTTTTGCATTTGTCAGTGTGTCAACTACCATATAGCGTTGTTATTAGTACGTTTTATTTATTGTCTGATGCAAATATACATGAATAAATCTAATACAAGTATCTATTCCTATAAAGTTTTGATCAAAAAAAGTCCGGAAAGAGAATCAAACTCTTTCCGGACTTTCATATATCATCATTCAATAATCAGCTATTCATCGAATAAAGAAGTTCATCGTTGTTCAACGTTCTTTCCATTTGAGTCTTGATAAATTCCATCGCTTCAAGCGAATTCATATCAGATAGATACTTACGAAGAATCCACATACGATTCAAGATATCCGGATCGAGCAGCAAGTCATCACGACGTGTACTGGAAGCTATAATGTCAACAGCAGGGAAAATACGTTTGTTGGACAACTTGCGATCCAGCTGTAGTTCCATATTACCGGTACCCTTGAATTCTTCAAAGATAACCTCATCCATCTTTGATCCTGTCTCCGTCAAGGCAGTCGCAATAATTGTGAGACTTCCGCCGTTTTCAATATTGCGGGCAGCACCAAAGAAACGTTTCGGTTTGTGAAGAGCATTGGCATCCACACCTCCTGAAAGGACTTTTCCGGAGGCAGGAGACACTGTATTATAAGCACGGGCCAGACGAGTGATTGAATCCAAAAGGATGACCACATCATGACCACATTCCACCATTCTCTTTGCCTTCTCAAGCACGATGCTTGCAATACGTACGTGGCGTTCTGCCGGTTCATCAAAAGTAGAAGCGATTACTTCAGCATTGACACTACGTGCCATATCTGTCACCTCTTCCGGACGTTCGTCAATCAGCAACATAATCATATAAACTTCCGGATGATTCAATGCGATCGCATTGGCAATATCCTTGAGGAGAAATGTCTTACCGGTCTTCGGTTGAGCCACAATCAGACCACGCTGACCTTTTCCGATGGGTGAAAACATATCAACGACGCGGGCAGACAATGAATCAGAACGGCTACCGGTAGTAAGTCTGAACTTCTCATTCGGAAAAAGTGGGGTGAGGTGTTCAAAAGGAACGCGGTCACGTACAGCTTCCGGACTTTTTCCGTTGATTGTATCCACCTTTACCAATGGGAAATATTTCTCTCCCTCTTTCGGCGGACGGATTGAACCTGTCACCACATCCCCTGTCTTTAATCCGAACAATTTGATCTGCGATTGTGATACATAAATATCATCAGGCGAACTCAAATAGTTGTAATCAGAAGAACGAAGGAAACCATATCCATCAGGTATCATTTCCAATACACCTGTTCCCATCAAAATGCCATCAAAGTCATATCCTTTTTCACGAGGCCTTTTGTTTAGAGGATTGTTCGGGTTATTGGGATTATTGGGATTATTGGGATTATTGGGGTTGTTCGGGTTAATAGCCGGCATACCCTGGTTGTTATTGAAAGAAGGCTTTTGCACCATTGGACGTCCCAATGGCTGATTCTGAGATACATTTTCATCAGCCTGTACCTCCTGAGCCGATTCGGTCATCTCTTCAGGTGCAAACAGCTGTTCTTCCGGTTCTTCAATCGGCAGTACAACCTTACGTTCACGAATCGGGATCTCAATTCCTGACCGTCTTAGTTTGCTTTCCGGCTCTTTTATAACAATGTCTTTTGCGAGGATTTCTCTATCTTGTCTCACCGGTATCTGAATCGGAGCCTCTGGAGATTCCTCTGTTGGCTTTTGCACCTCAATAGCAGGCTTATCTGTAGTAGCAGGCTTTCTTCTTCTGCGGGAATTACTTCTTTCCTGAGGTACATTTCCCTCTTGTGCAGGTTTTGCATTCTGAGATGGTTTTGCATCCTGGGATGGTTTTGCAACCTGAGAGGGTTTTGCATCCGGAGAAGTACCTTTGTCCTGAGAAGTTTTCACTTCGGACACACCTCTTCTCTCCTGCGATTCTTTTTTCTGAATTACTTTTGGTGTAATCTGATTAGGAGCCTTTTCAGTAGCCGGAGAAGGAATTACTTTTGCCTGTTCGGGAACTTTCCCCTCTACCTCTTTCTTCTCTACCGGACGAACCTTTTTCTTCGGTGGTTCCTTTTTCTCTTTTCTTTCTATCGGAGCCACATTCACGATTTTCTTCATCGTTGAAAGTGAGATAGCTTGCTGGTCAAGTATTTTATAGATGAGATCAACTTTGGCAAGTTTCTCAAAGTTTGTAAGGCCTAGCTCTTTAGCCACACCTGCTAAGTCC
>DATCIB010000081.1:0-9871 GCA_036508045.1 Bacteroidales bacterium | reverse complement strand
TTACCAATTCTTATCAGATTTGCCATAGAGCACATTTATAAATTTTGTGCAAAGGTATGCAATTTATATTATTCATGCGTCACTTGGATTGCATAATTAAGGAATTATTTCTCTAATGTACTGTTAAATATTCTTGTTATACCTGAGGCACCCCTCAGAATAGAAAAACCCCGGGTCATCCACTGACCCGGGGTTTTTCTTTCTATGTTTCAAATCAGATTACAAATCGGAGTACATGGAGACCTTTGCTGTCTTTTATCTGCATGAAATAGACCCCCGGAGCATATCCTGCCATAGAGAATGAAACCAGACTGTCACCATTCTGAATGAACTTCTGAGCACACAAATTACCGTTTGTATTGACAATATACACCGCTGAAAGTGGTTCAAAAGAACCTTCGCCATTGACTGTCAAAGCAGCGCGGTCGTAGTACAAAGTAAACTCATTGTTCTTCGTTTCAATCTCCTTCGTGTTTGTATCAACCGTCTTTGCTGAACGGATGCGAAGAGTATAGGAATAGGTGCCGGTTGATGGTGCATAATACTGAGGGAGAGTGCCGGGACCACAACTTGCATTACCCAATCCGCGTTGCGTATAATCAAGGCGCATGTAGATGTATGGCTGCTTTACAAGGGCCCACTCATGCAGACTATTCATCAGATCAGTGTCTGTGTATCTCAATGCTGAGAAACTCAGAGAATCACTGGATTCGATGGAAATACCCTCTCCGTCGGCATTCGTCAGTTTGATGTCGCGCACTTCCTGGCGATTACCCATGGATTGAGGTTTTACAAAATGTTCACGCATATCATCTACCGTCGTCGTGTAACGACCCAGGAAAGTACCGTCGTGACGATCCACATAGTTTGCCTGAGGCCCTCTGGCGTAATACTCCACTTTATCAATTTCCGGAATAAGTTTCCACACTAATCCTATACGACGCAAGTCAGCTGTAGCAGGCTTGAATGTAACTTTTACATCCACAACGCCATCCGCACTGAAAACATACTGCATGTCATAAGGACATAAAGCACTTCTGGAAGCATTTACTGTGACTGATTTCTTATTAGCAGCCAGTGAGTAAGTAAAAGATGAAGCGGTAGTTGCTACCTGACTATTTGTATTGGTATATGTATCATTTTCTATATACCGATGATTATCGTATACGAATCCACTACCAGTTCCATTTCCACTTCCAGTATAAAGCATCTCCTTACCATCAAACTTCAAAGAAGTCAGTTCAGAGGAAGATCTACGGAACTTGGCCACCATATTTTCACCAGTTATAGTCAGATACGTAGAGGTGGCTCCATCTACTGTCAGATCAGCCTTTTGTGATGCCGGAAGAGCTGCCAACGCTTTTTTACGCGACAAAATATACTGCTCTGAAGCTACTGTATGACCTGCTTTTGCCCAAGTGGCATCTTCCTTCAACTGCGCGTATATATTCAGCAAATACTCAGCATCCGTTCCAATCTCGGTGGTATAAGGAATCAGAATGGTTGAACTTATCGCCGAGCCGGCAGCCCTGTCAGGCATTGCTGTGGTTCCGTTCTCGATGACAACTCCATCTTTCAGCACTTCCCATGCCAGGTTGAAGTTATTCGTATTCAAGAAAGAATATCTATTGGAAAAAGAGACAGTCTTCGTCTTTGCCACAAACTTCGTGAATGTGATATATTGGTACACCTTCTTCACTTCCACTAGCTTTTGAGTCTCTGCCCTATCTGCTGTAATGATACCATTACTACAGAAGTTACCCTGGTGAGGACCGGGATAATCATACCCGGTATGCAGACCCGTAGTTATAGTTCCGGATTTAATCTCTTTTGGATCATAGATTGCCTGATCGATCCAATCCCAGATACAAGCTCCGAAGGTCCGTTTACTATTTTCTATCACATCCCAATATTCTCTCAGATTGCCGATAGCATTACCCATAGAATGTGAATATTCACAGATGAACAGCGGTTTGGTGGAACCGTTGCCATCCTGGCTTTTCACCCAGTTTACATCCGGATACATCACAGAGTTCATATCACTGTAGTTACCTCCGGCACCTTCATAATGCACATACCGTGTATCCAGCTTCTTGCAAATATCATAAGAGTATTGGAAGTTTGCCCCTCCTCCACATTCATTGCCCAACGACCAAAAGATGACAGCCGGGTGATTGCGGTCGCGATAGACCATGCGCTCCGTCCGATCCACAAATGCAGGGATCCACGAAGGCATACTGCTGATACCTTGATTGGCATGGCATTCTACATCCGCTTCACAACATACATATATACCATAATAGTCTAGCATGGCATACATCTTGTCCTGATCCGGATAGTGACTGGTGCGAAGTGTATTGATGTTGTTTTGCTTAAACAGCATTACATCACGAAGCATGGAAGAAACATCAACGGCACGTCCCCGCATCGGATCCGTATCATGACGGTTGACACCTTTGAGCCTTACTCGTTTGCCATTGATAAACATAAGTGCATTCTTGAATTCAATATTGCGGAAACCATATTTCGTTGAAAACACAGACTCTTCCACACCATTCTGATTGTATTGCGTAACAATCACTGTATAAAGCACCGGTGTTTCCGCTGTCCAGAGTTGTAGGCCGGTAAGGTCTGAAGCCGTAAACACAAGTGATGAGGTACTATCTCCTTGAGCAAATGTGACCGTCTGAACAGGAAGTTCACGAACCACGTTTCCATTAGGATCCAACAAAGTGACTCCTACCTTCTTTGTGGCAGCTGTCTTGTCTCGGTTGTCCACCTCTGTAGTCACTTTCATGGATCCGGATGTGTATGAATCTGCTGCATTCAACGTGCTTTGGATATAATGATCACGCACGAAAGTCTTCGGAGTCGCTGTCAGATATACATCCCGATAGATACCACTCATACGAAACATATCCTGACACTCCAGATAGCTGCCATCAGACCAGCGAATTACCTGAACAGATATATTGTTTGTGCCTGTATGAAGCGCGCGGGTAATATCAAACTCATGATTATTGTTTGCACCTTCTGTAAACCCGATATATTGTCCGTTTACCCACACAAAAGCAGCACTGTATATACCACCGAATGTAACGAATACCCGTTTCTGATCCCATCCTTCCGGCAATTTGAATGAACGTTTGTAAGACCCAACCGGATTAGCATCATACGTACCGTTATTATCGCTGCGAGCCGTGATACGGGGAGGTGTATTAGAAAATGGATACGCCACATTCGCATAAATAGGAGTTCCATATCCCTTCATTTCCCAGTTGGAGGGAACCTCTATCGTATCCCATGCAGAAAGATCAGAGTGTTCTTTCCAGAAGTCCATCGGACGTTCCTCTGGAGTGCCTACATATTTGAACTTCCATTCACCATTCAGCGACAGATAATTCGCTTTTTCAGGAGTGATCCACGGAAAGTTGTACCTCGCCTCACTTTTCATAACTTCAGTAGAAGAATAAGGAATATATGTTGCATGACCCTTTTCCTTATTCTCACCAATCATGGTTTCGTCTTCCCAATATTCTCCTTTAGGAATTATGGGAGCAGCTATCTCCTTGAACCGGAACCAGGTATTTGCACCGGAAGTAGTAAGCAGTGTCAGATTACCACTTGCATTCCATCCATACACCTGGCTTCTGAAAGCATCTTTATCCGGAGATATCTGATAGACACCTTCCTGTCCGGCAACAGCCTTGAAAATAAACATTTGATTCTCATACGGAGAACCTTTTGTATCCCATTGCAAGAGAGTGCGGCCGGAAGCATCATCCAAAGACTGACCATAATACTTGTTGCTGATCTGCCAGCTATTTGTAGCCGCAAGCTTGAATTGCCAGGATTGTCCCAGACTCAAAGTATCGGGTGTTTCCATATTAATCCAGGTATCATGAGCCGAATTATTGCCATTGCCAAACGCTTTTGTCAAATCAGCTGAGAGGATGGAATAATACTTTGATTCATCAAAAAAAGGCTGCGCTTTTGTGGGACTACTCCAGATTGAGACCGAGATTACTCCTAAGACATAATACGCGAAACAATTGGAGAAAATCTTTCTGAATGTTGTTTTCTTCATGCTAAACGGTTATTAATAAATTGATTGTTCGTTATCTGGAAATTCATATCTAATCATCTCTAATTGGTCAAAGACCATTCACAACGGGCTTCTTGAAAATGAAAAGTCTTTCTAACTTGATTAACCAGTATAATTGTGAGCGTAAAAGTATCGATTTTTTCTTTATCAACAAAGACTCTCTCTCTTTTAATCCTTATTTCATTCCATATCAATGCTATCTTCACGCTGTATCATGTTTCTGATACTTGATCACAGAGGAGCATTATTACCTGATATTATTTACGTAAAAAGAGGCCTGAATAATTTGTCAACAAGAAAACAATCACTACTTTTGCAACAATGGTGGAACTAATTAATTACATAGAGAAACTAATACTGGCTCATAATTGTGTCATTATTCCTGAGTTAGGCGGCTTTGTCGTTCGTCAGAGACAAGCTCAGATCCAGGGAAATGAACATCTCATGGTACCTCCCGGCAAAGAAATAGGCTTCAATACGGAATTAAAACACAACGATGGCCTTCTTGCAGAAATGTATATGAAAGGGCATCAGGTTGATTACCCGACTGCATGCATTATGCTGGAGAAAGATGTATGTGCTTTAAAAACCAGGCTGAATGAAAAGAGAAATGTAAATCTGGGGAAAGTAGGCCGACTCTTTCTCAACGAACGTTCAGTGATGCAGTTTGAATCTTCCGCCGAACTGATATTTCCTGAATACTACGGGCTTGCTGCTTTCCGCTGCGTTGAATTGCGCTATCTGGAACAGCCGAAGAGTATTTCTTTGGTGCCTAAGGAAAAAGAAGAGTACATACACATTAGAATCCAACGTTCCTTCGTGCGTCAGATCGCTGCTTTTGCTGCCGCGGTACTGCTTTTTGTTCTGATCTCTACTCCTGTAAAGAATCCTACTGCCGACTATGCTTCCATTTTGTATGCAAGTAATGAAGGGAATGGTAGAAAGTTGATTACTGAGACTCCCACAGATACAATTACTCCTTTGACCGGACAAACTCCCGACGCTTTGCAGGCTGCGACGGACAGTACTATGCTGACGCCAAAAGCAACCCCGGTTGTCTCTCAGCCAATAGCTTCTGAGCCTATGCAGGAACTTACACCTGCCAAGCATACCGGACGTTCCTATTATATCATTGTGGGAAGTGTGGAAACAATAAAAGCAGCTGAACGTCAGGTAGCAGATCAAAAAGCGAAAGGTTTCACAAAAGTGGGATACATTGAACGCGACGGTAGAGTACGTATTTATGTAGATTCTTTTACGGATAAGAAACTGGGGGAACAAGCTGTGATTGATTTCCGAAAAGCGCATCCGGAACATACAGACGCCTGGTTATTTAGTGCCCGATAAACTCACCTTCTATTTCCACCAGCAAATTGACACGGCACACCTCTGCCTCCACATAATTGATGCAACTATTTGCGCCATACTCCTTTTCACATATCTGCTGTACAATTGGGAAGTCTGATTTGTCTTTGACATACACCCTCAGGTAAGCCAACTCTTTTGAGAGATTCCTATGAATTATCGGAGTAGCTCCCTTTGAAGCATCAGGCGACATGAGAGATGTAATGTTTTGAATGGTCTGTTCGGTCTGACCGGCTACATCACCTATGTAAACAGTCTCCTGTCCCAGGATAGAAGCCGTACCGGAAATAAAAAAGGTGGACTGCTCACATTCGCGCATGACTTTTCCCCGTTCAAAGAGTGGTGTCTTTTTATGCTGTTCCAGCAATGGATCACCAATAAGTACTTCCTGCCCGTAATTGTAAGCATCGATCTGATTCGGATTGCTTAATTCATACGAAGCATCACACAAAGAATCTGAAACGGCAATAAAGCTAATCGTTACAACTCCGTTGCTTGATCCGATTCCGGTTGCCGCCGGATAACCACTCTTCTTCTTGTAGAAGGAATAGTATTTCTGACGAATCTCATTAAAGATCTGATAGTTTTGGTAAGTCTTTCCTTCTACATCCACTTCTTCCACGAGTCGGGGAATATAATTCCACTGACGTACCACCTGATCCATTGAAAACTGTTCCTTGAATAAAATAGATTGCATGATTGAAAAAGCAGACTCAGACTGAATCTTCAGGGAAGGGACAGACTCATTTGGCTGAATATCCATGGCCAATCCAGATGAAAACAAGTAGCGGTGCTCACCCTCAGAAGCAATGGTATAACACATCTGATCATTCCATCTCTTATAGACTACAACCACAGCGGTATCTGTAGAACACACTTCTAATGCAACCAACGAATTGTTGGCAGGAGCTTGAGCTAACACACAGAGTGGTAATTCTTTGAAGTGATTCGTAAAGAGAGCAATAGCCTCCTTCTTCTTCTGAAAGAAATCAGCGTCATCTTCCGAAGATATAAAAACATTCACACACAATAGATTTATACCTACCGCATACGTTTGAACTGATTCAATAGTCGATTGTAATTGTTCGGAAAAAGATCCTGAATTATTCGGGGATAAGACTTTATAGTTGCGTTTCATTTGATTCTTTCTATTCGAGGTGCAAAAGTAATAAATAGATTCAACGAAGCAAAATTAAGGCTCAGATTATTAAAAAGAATCAATAGATAAACGTACAACAGGTCAAACAGAAAGGCTACTCGATCGGATAACAGATGAGAACAACCTTCTTATCGCGCCATTTTCCGGAATAGTAATAAAGGACTGTCACAAGTAAAGCGATCGCCCATGATGCGACAATAGACCACCAGATTCCGGCTTCTCCGCTCAGACTGCTCCAGTAATAGGCCAATGGTAATCGGATCAGCCACAAGGAAATAATACTCACCAGCATCGGAAAGAAGGTATCGCCCACTCCCCGTAAGAAGCCGTTCAAGACACTTATAATCGAATTAAACAGGTAAAAGCTGAAGACAATCAGGAGATAAGTATATCCTATTTCAACCACAGATGATTCGTTATTGAATAGCATGATCGCCTCTTTTCCAAAGAAGAAAGCAAGCAATGCGACAACAACACTGATACATAAACACCACAAGAGCGATACATATAACCCCTTCAAAGCTCTTTGCTGGTTCTGAGCTCCAAAATTCTGTCCGGCAAAAGTGGCCAAAGCACTTCCTAATGTCAGCATAGGCTGAGCAATGATCGATTCAATCCTGCCGACAGCACCATAAGCCGTCAGTGCATCCGTCCCGAAACTGTTTACGATGGAAAGCAGCGCAACCAAACCTAAGGCGATAGATGATTGTTGAATACCCGAAGGGATTCCAAGTTTGATGCCTTGCTTGAAGAGGGAAAGATCAAAGCAGAATGTCTGTCGGGTAAAGGAGAGAATCGCGTGATTGCGGTTCAGATAGATAACCGAAAGCAGCAGTGCTGTTGCCTGGGCAATCAGTGTGGAATAGGCAGCACCTTCCACCCCATACCCCAGATAAGCGACAAACACCAGATCGAGTACGAGATTCAATAAAACCGAGACCAGCATCAGATAAAGTGGCGTAAATGAATCGCCGGCACCCCGTAATATGGAAATGAATCCGTTGAAGGTGATGTAAAAGATGGTTCCGGCAATGTAGATACGAAAATAAGAGATCGCTTGAGGCAATACATCTTCAGGAGTACCAATAAAACGGAAGATTGATTCAGAAAAAAGAATCCCCAGCACGGCAATGATCACTCCGGCAGCAAACAGAAAGATGAAATAGGTGGAAGAGATACGCTGCACCTGTTTGTATTGCATGCCACCATAATAATGAGCAACCAACACCGAAATGCCTCCCCCAATACCAATCACCAGAGATATCAGGAAGTAAAACAAAGGATAAGAGGCTGTGACAGCAGCCAAAGCCTCTTTTCCCAGATATTGTCCGACGATAATACTATCTATAATCTGATAAAACTGTTGTAAGACGTTGGCGAGCAACAAAGGGATTGCAAAGTGCAACAAGACACGGGAAACCTTCCCCTGCGTCAGATTCTCCTTGATTACGCGCACCTTTTTCACCTTCCGTTCAGATTAGTCCATCAGTTTTCTGTAACGGATACGTTTAGGTTCTTCATCACCCATACGTTTCCGTTTGTTCTCTTCATATTCGGAGTAAGAACCTTCAAAATAAAACACTTCCGAGTTACCTTCAAAGGCAAGAATATGTGTGCAGATACGATCCAGGAACCAACGGTCGTGCGAGATTACCACCGCACATCCTGCAAATTCCTCCAATCCTTCTTCCAAAGCTCTCAGCGTATTTACATCAATATCATTGGTCGGCTCATCAAGTAGGAGGACATTTCCTTCTTCTTTCAAAGCCATGGCCAGATGGAGTCGGTTTCTTTCACCACCCGACAGCACCCCGCAGAGCTTCTCTTGGTCACCCCCTGTGAAGTTAAACCGCGAAAGAAAGGCTCTTGCATTGATATCCCGGGTACCCATACGGATCAGTTCGGTGCCTCCCGAGACTACCGCATACACACTTTTGTTTGCTTCAATGCCTTTATGTGATTGATCCACATAAGCAATCTTGACCGTTTCTCCAACCTCAAAGCTACCGGAATCAGCTTTTTCCAGACCCATTATCAGACGGAAAAGAGTTGTTTTACCCGCACCATTCGGACCAATTACTCCCACAATCCCATTGGGAGGCAAGGAGAACTGCAGGTTCTCAAACAGAAGTTTATCCCCATAAGCCTTGCTGACGCCATTCACCTCAATGACTTTATTACCCAGTCGCGGACCGTTTGGTATAAATATCTCCAGTTTTTCTTCCTTATCTTTCTGATCTTCATTGAGCAGTTTGTCGTATGAATTCAAACGGGCTTTTCCTTTTGCATGACGGGCTTTCGGAGCCATCCGCACCCAATCAAGTTCGCGTTCCAGCGTCTTACGGCGTTTGCTGGCAGTTTTCTCCTCTTGTTCCATACGTTGAGTCTTCTGTTCCAGCCAGGCAGTATAATTTCCTTTCCACGGAATTCCTTCCCCACGATCCAGTTCAAGAATCCAGCCAGCCACATGATCCAGGAAGTAACGATCGTGGGTAATAGCAATGACCGTACCGGCATACTGGTTCAAGTGCTGCTCCAACCAGTCGATCGACTCGGCATCCAAGTGGTTGGTCGGTTCATCCAGCAACAAAATATCAGGTTGCTGCAACAGCAAACGGCAAAGAGCAACACGACGGCGTTCGCCACCGGAAAGATTCTTTACCATCTGATCCTCAGGCGGACAACGTAACGCATCCATGGCGCGATCCAGTTTGCTATCCAGATTCCAAGCATCCGTCGCGTCAATCTTATCCTGCAACTCTGCTTGTCTGGCAAAAAGAATCTCCATCTTATCAGGATCCTCATAATACTCCGGTTCGGCAAACTTCAGATTTATATCTTCATACTCCGCAAGTACATCTACTATTCCCTGCACACCTTCCATCACAATATCCTTCACCGTCTTCTCCTCATCCAGATGAGGTTCCTGTTCGAGATATCCTACAGAATAGCCGGGTGAAAACACGACTTGCCCTTGAAAGCTCTTCTCTAAGCCGGCAATGATTTTCAATAATGTGGACTTACCGGAACCATTCAATCCGATGATACCGATCTTTGCTCCATAAAAGAAGGAGAGATAAATGTTTTTCAGAATCTGTTTGTTGGGTTGAAAAGCCTTGCTGACCCCAACCATCGAGAAAATTACTTTTTTGTCATCAGCCATATATACGTTCTTGTCTATTAATTAATAAGCCTGCAAAATTACACAATTTCGGCACACTCTCATTGCTATTATTCACAAA
>DATCIB010000080.1:0-3310 GCA_036508045.1 Bacteroidales bacterium | reverse complement strand
AAAAAAATCAGAGTCCGACGGTCTATCGGACAATAATTTATTAATTCTTAGGGGATAAAGTGTTTTTACCCCCTGTAGATTTGCCTAAAAACGGTAACTTGCTCCAACCATGAAACGGATTCCTTGTGTCGGATAACCCTGGTAAATCTCATATTTCCGGTTCAGGATGTTATTCACTTCGCCCCAGATCGAGAGCTTTTCAAGCAGCGCGTAGGAAGCATTCAGATTCAGTTCGCTGATATCTTGTGTCTCTTCCGGCACAAACATTGTTGATGCACCGTTCTTCGCCAATACTTCTCTTCCTGCTCCCAGATAATAATTTATTGAAAGATCCAGCTTTGGCATAATTTGAGTGCTTGCGGAGATGGTCAGTTCGGTGGCTGGATTGCTAAAGGGTTTTGATTCATCGATAGTCAGATCGGAACGATAGGTCATAGCGTCGTCGGTAAGGTCTGTCTCTTCGTTATTCCGAATGAAAGTAACGGATAAATCGATCATCTTCTGATATTGGTAGCGCACTGTTCCTCCAAGATAGAGATTTTTTAAGTCTGCATAGACGGGATATAACTCACTTCCTGTATATGAGTCTATGAGGTTATTGGCATAATAATGCTCATTGTTTATTCTTTCATATCCGATCAGAGGCTGGATAAAGAGTCCTTGCAGAGGAGTAACTTTGAACCCTAATTCGCCATGAAACAGGGTACGAGAGTCTTGTATCCGGATATCCGGCGATACATATAGATTCTCCCGGGAGATATTTGTCAACGAGTTTTCATTCGTCTGACCTTCCATGAAACCATAAAACTGTACCTGTTTCAGAAGATTGACTTCGCCCCGAATGTCAGGAGACATGAACGCTTTTTCTTCTTTGTTGAACGAATAGAAGGTTTTAAGTCCAGCGCGCAGATGATATTTATCTGTTTTTACCTCAATATATGGATTGACGTGAACGAGCGTGTAATCGTTCAGGTCTTTTCTGCTATAATCGGAGTTTTTGTTACTGGTATTGCTGTAGATATAGTTGGACATGACTCCATCAATACCAATCACCATATTATCCTGATAATAGGAAAACAGACCTCCTTTTGTCAGGAAGTGGTCTTCTTTAAATCCATCTTGCCTGAATGTATCAAACTTGTTTGAGAGCGTGTTGTATCCTGTGCGAAGGTAATAGTTAAAACCTTTACGTTTGATGGCAGTGCTCATGCCAACGTTCAAATCAAATCCACTTTGCACCTGATTCTGATGTTTTTCGGGATCAAACATTGGATCGCGATAATAGTTATCTCCGTAGTAATTGAATCCTCTTTGAAAGAAACCACCATCAGCTGTAAGTTTGAACTGCTTGAACTGATGTGCATAATCCAGGGAGAGTTCTTCCTTATTCAATTTCATTGTTGAGTATTTGTCACTCTTTGCAAGATGAACATCTCCATACGTGGACTGGTGATCAAGTCCGATATAGAGATTGTCTTTGGAAGAAGAAAGGATGGAATAACCGGCTTGAACAACTGTGTTGAGATAGTTGCCGGCTCCTAAACGGACAAAACCTTTTTCATTTCCTGCAGAGTTGTCTCTCGGAGCAATAGGATTAAGTACCGGAAACTCGCCTTTGGGTTTGACAGGAATAGAAAAGCTGCTATATTCGATGGCCGACTTGGTTACTTTTGGTTCGGTCACTGTCGGCAAAGAATTGATCTTTCCCGCATCCCGGAAGATTGGATCAAAATCCTTTTCCAACGTCATTTCTCTGCTTAGACGAGTGGAGTCTTTCTTTGACTGGGCTCCGGCAGGAGTACTGCACAATCCTGCAAGAAGGAGGATATATATACTTTGAAGTCTCATTATTGTTCGGTATTTGTTTCAGTTTTCTTTCCGTTATTCAACTTAGCCAGACGGGTATTGATCATCTCTGCGATATCATCCTGACCTTTGTAGCTCTCTTGTAAAGAGTTCAGGTATTCCTTAGCCTGAAAATTGTCACCCTTCTTGACATAAATATCAGATAGAAGAATGAAGCTGCGTGCCATCCAGTATTGATGAGGCGTGCTCTTTTCGATGAAAGCAAAGATGGCCTTCTCTGCTTCTGCCGAATTATTCTTGATAAAATAGACGTTTGCCAGCAAGAAGTTGGCCTCTGCACCGTAAATGGTGCGAGTATCCGGAACTATTTTCTTTAAGTCACTGATTGCTTTCTCTTCCTGACTCAAAGCTAATAGTGATTTGGCACGGATGTAATAGGCTTCTTGTTTGACTTCGGGAGAAGCTTTGGTATCATCAATCCAGGCGGTGGCTGCAATGACAGCTTCCTGGTGTCTGTTTAGCAGATGTGTGCACCGCAAGATGCCTAGTTTGGACGCTTCTTTGTGCTCTTTCTTCTCTGCTTTTGCCTGCAAGCGGTTGAAGTATCCCAAAGCTTCTTCATAATTGCCGCCGGTGTACGTGATATCCGCACATTGTACCAATGCATCTTCAGCAAATTTATTGTCATTTTCTATGACTCTCTTGTATTCGTTTAAGGCCTCTTGCTTTTTGTCTCCGGAGAGATAAATATTGCCCAGATAATAATGAGCACTCGTGCTGAAAGATCCTTTTGGGAAGTTTTGCAGATAATTTTCCAGACTTCGTTGTGCCTTTGTCTTATCCCCACGTAAAAACAACCGTTCGGCAGATAAGTAGGTGAGTGAATCTTGTTCGTTTGCGTTAAAGTTCCCGTTTCCATCTACGGTGCGGATATAAGAAGCAAACTCGTCGATCTTGTCAAGCTCCATATAGACACTCTTCAAATCCTCCATGGACACTTTAGCTTCTTCGCTGCCCGGGTAGTTGCTGATTACCTTCTTGTAGGCAGTAATCGCTTCGTTCAGATTATTGTTGTTAAAGTAAAGAAGTCCGATCTGATTTCCGGCTTTGCGGCTCAGATTACTCTCTGGAAATTTGTTCATCAACTCTTGAAACACACGGATCGCTTCATTGTTTTTCTCTTGCATGACATAGGAACGTCCTTTTTCAAAGTAAGCATCATCCTGATAATCCGAGTTGGGATAGTTACGAATGAGCTGGTCCAGCAGACCAATCTTTTGGTCATATTCTTTCCGGAGCCCTAATACAAATGCACGTTGATAGGTGGAATAATCACCAGCTTCCGGATGGTTGGCCAATGCCCTGGCATAGAAATCGTCAGCAGACTGCCAGTCCCGTTGATAAAAGTAACAGTCGCCAATACGGTTGAGCGCGTCGGAAAATGTTGGCTTTGCCTTTTCTGAAGCGAAAGTGACGTATCGGTTGAAATAAGTCAATGCGTTCG
>DATCIB010000079.1:0-6005 GCA_036508045.1 Bacteroidales bacterium | reverse complement strand
ACGCTGATACGTTTGTTGAAATTCACGTTGTCTGCATACAACTCCTGAGAGTATGCTTTGCATGTAATGACGGCAAACAATATCGCCAGGAAACTTAATTTATAATTCATTGGTCTCAGTTATTTCAAGTATTGGATTAATATTCGTCACAAGCATAGAGATAATCAAACGTAGCCGGACGGTATTCAAAATATTCATCTTCTTTAAAGAAGCGATTCAACTCGACAGTTGCTGAATCAAAAGAATCAGAAGTATGAATAATATTCTCTTGGAAACTCACGCTGAAATCTCCACGTATGGTCCCGGGTAGTGCATTGCGACCATTGGTGACTCCTGTCATGGTTCTAACAACTTCAACAGCCCCAACTCCTTCCCAACATGACACAATAACAGGCGCTGTCATCATTGAATCTTTCACTCTTTGAAAAAAACATTTCTCTTTCAAGTGTGCATAATGTTCACTCAAAAGTTCATCGCTTAACTGCATCATCTTCATCCCGACTAGTCTGAGACCTTTCCTTTCAAATCGTGAGATAACCTCACCGACCAATCCCCGCTGAATAGTACATGGTTTTAAAATGACGAGTGTTCTTTCCATAGATTAATTCTTTGATTTTCAAAAGTAACGAAAGTATTTGAATTTTCCATACACCCAACCGGATGTTTTAAACATCTTTAAGAAAGAAGTTTCCCACGGCCTCATTTCAGAACAAATATTTCCTTAATATTTGAAAATCATGGGTTCTTTCGCATACAAAAACCTATTTGGTTTGAGAATAAAGCAATTTTCGTCTTTAAACAAGAATGGCAGAGGTTTAAAAAACGAGCTGCCTGGTATGACAAATAGAGAAAATTTGCTCGGTGCCCGAATGCTTTTTTGTATATTTGCACTCTATCATCACATAATTTATATTACTATGTTTTCAGGGATTATAGAAGAATCTGCAAGAGTAGTCAAAATAGTACGTGAAGAGGGAAACCTGCATCTCACATTAAGTTGCACGTTTGCTCACGAACTGAAAGTAGATCAGAGCGTTGCTCATAATGGCGTTTGTCTGACAGTCGTCAGTCTGAATAAGGGTGAATATACGGTGACTGCTATACAGGAGACCTTGGATCGTTCGAATCTGGGTCTGCTCCAGGTGGGCGATGAGGTAAATGTGGAACGTAGCATGATGATGAACGGCCGTCTGGACGGACATATTGTTCAGGGGCATGTGGATCAGACTGCCACGTGTATTGCTGTTGACGAAGTAGATGGCAGCCACTATTACACCTTTGAGTATCTTATAAACAAGGAGATGGCCCGCCAGGGATATATGACAGTGGAAAAGGGATCAGTAACAGTAAATGGCGTGAGTCTTACCGTTTGCAACTCGAAGGAGAATAGTTTTCAGGTTGCAATCATACCTTATACGTTCGAGCATACTAACTTCCACACATTCAAACCGGGTAGCATCGTGAATCTGGAATTTGATATCCTGGGTAAATATGTGAGCAAGTTGCTCACTTATAAATAAGTCACTATGATTGATTTTGAAACATTGGCGCTCAGCCGTCAGAGTGATCGGGGATATGACCGCACGCGTCCTGTAGAACCTGAGAAGTTGGACAAAATACTACGGGTTGCAATGACGGCTCCTTCGGCGTGCAATGCTCAACCGTATAAGATCATCGTTGTGGATGAAGAAAAGCTTATCAATGAGGTAGCAGACTGTACCTCTGCAAAAGCTTTGGGTATGAATCACTTCACCAAACAAGCACCCTTGCATTTGGTAATCGTGGAGGAACCGGGAAACCTGACTTCTTCGATTGGCAGTGTGATTAAAGATAAGCATTTCCCGTGGATTGACATCGGGATCGTGGCCTCTTATATCTGTCTGGCCGCACGTGAAGAGGGACTAGGAACCTGCATCCTTGGATGGTTTCAGGAAGAACGTCTGAAGAAGGCGCTGGGTGTACCAAAGAACAGGCGGATATTATTAGATATCACATTGGGATATTCGACACAACCGCTCCGGGAAAAGAAACGAAAACCATTTGAAAAGGTGGTGACAAAAAATAAATATTGACTCCGATCCTGACCCCTAATAACTTTAAAGAGCAGACTCCCCAAGGGATCTGCTCTTTATTCTTTGTCAATAGCGGAAGCTACTGCCTCCGAGGAACTCACGCAAGAGTGATGTCGGGGGTATCTCATTATCATATATTGGTGACAGATAGCTAAGGACATGCAGCAAACGCCGGGCTTCAGAGTATTCCACACAGTTTTGGGGCACCTCAGAGAGAATTGGTTCAACATACTTCTTTATGACAGCCAGCTCAAAGATAAGCGCGGAGTTAAACATCTCATCTGCATTCTCCTGATAGGGAAAGATCCATTTATCTTCACCGGAACGCACGCTTGGCCAGCGCTTGATAGTCTCCTGTGCAGAATATCCACGATACAAGTGATCACGCAAAATACGGCGCAGCAAACGGTTATCTGTTGTGGAAATACGATTGTGATTATCCATTGAAATAGTCGTAAGTGCCGAAACGTAAATCATATATTTCATCGATTGGTCAATAAGTTGGGTGAGCTCCGGATTGAGGGCATGAATACCTTCAATAATAATGAGTGTGTTATTTTCCACCTTGAGCTTATTTCCTTTGAATAGCCGCTTGCCAGTCTCAAATGAATAAGTAGGAAGTTCTACCTCTTCACCATCGACCAGTTGTTTGAGTTGCTTGTTGAACAGATCGAGATCAAGGGCATAGATAGACTCAAAATTATATTCGCCCTTCTCATCACGCGGTGTCTTGTCACGATCTACAAAATAATCGTCCAGTGAAAGTGCTACCGGGACCAGGCCATTGGTCATCAGCTGCACGCCCAACCGTTTGCTGAAGGTCGTCTTTCCTGAAGAAGACGGTCCGGAAATCATTATAAACTTCAGTGTACCTGCTTCTTTCCACTTCTTATAAATACGATCAGCCATATAGGAGATCTTCTTTTCATGCAGAGCTTCAGATACTTTGATAAGACCGGAAGCCTTTCCTTCTTTAATACTCGTATTAAATTTGCCGACACTCTCGATACCCATGATTTCATTCCACCTCTGATATTCCTCAAACACATCGTGCATCTTAGGCTGTGCTACAACATCTTCAAGCAATTTGGGATGACTTGAACTGGGAATGCGAAGCAAAACTCCATTGTCAAAAGGCAATAAATCAAAGAGGTAAATAAAACCGGTATAGGGCACCAATCCTTCATAGTAATAATCAATCAAGCCACCCATTTTATAATAGCAGGTGTACAGAGAGCCCACGGTCTGTAGGAGATCAACCTTATCCATGGCTCCCACATTGCGAAAGTGTTCTATGACAGTTGTAGTATGCTCTTGCAGATAATCAATAGGAATATTCAATTCAATGATTTCCTGCATCCTGATCTTAACAGCAGAAAGTTCTGCATCAGTAAGGCGATGTCCGATATTCAGTTCGCAATAATATCCCTTGGAAACGGGGTGTTCCAGAGAGATATTTGAACCGGGAAAAAGTTCGGATACTGCCTTGTACATAATAAAGAAGAGAGAGTGAATATAGGCATGCCTTCCTGCAGGATCTGTGATATCCACAAACTCCACATCCTTGGGCTTGTACACCCGAAAGGAAAGGTTTTGAACCCTATTATTTACTTTCGCCAAAAGCACTTGAGACCTCAAAGTGATCTTTTGATCTTCATATATCTCTAGTAACGAAACGCCGGGCTTGTATTGCTTAACACTACTGTTATTCTTGCAAAAGATTGAAATCAATTCTTCCATCGTGTTCATGATTTAGGGCTCTAATATACAAATTTATTCAATCCACATCGCTTTAGGGAGCTTCTATTTTATAAGAGAGAGAAGAAAAGCCCGCATTTTCTGAAGTATCTCCCAAAATGAGATGTGCCCTCAATAATATTTCTATCATTGGGGGCACTTCCTATATCAAAGCTTTCTACTATTTAATGCGCTTTACTTAGCAGATAATAATCCAAAAGCGTCATTGCTGTCATTGCTTCCACGATTGGCACCGCACGAGGCAACACACAGGGATCATGCCGCCCGCGAATCTGCATATCGCACTCTTCTCCATTCTTGTTGATTGTCTTTTGCGGAATAAGGATAGAGGCAACCGGTTTGAAGGCGACCCGGAAATAGATATCTTCACCATTGGAAATACCTCCTTGAATGCCTCCGGATCGATTTGTATGAGTATGCACTTTGCCCCCTTCCATATAGAAAAGGTCATTGGCCTCAGAACCACGCATCGAAACATTAAAGCCCATGCCATATTCAAATCCTTTCACCGCATTAATACTCAGCATCGCCTCGCCTAAGGCCGCATGCAACTTACCGAATACCGGTTCGCCGAGACCGACCGGCACACCTTTCGCCACACAAGTAATAACTCCGCCAATGGTATCCCCGTCTTTCTTGATCTCTTTGATCAGATCAATCATCTTCTCCGCAACATCCTGATCCGGACAACGGACGATATTGCTTTCAGTCTGTGACAGATCAAGAGCTGTGTAAGGTTGCTCCACGCAAATAGGACCCACTTGAGAAGTATATGCCGTGATGCTAATACCAAGTTGCTTCAGAGCAAGCTTGGCCACAGCCCCAGCTACGACACGGGCGATAGTCTCACGGGCGGAGGAACGCCCTCCCCCCTTATAATCACGTATACCATATTTACTGTCATATGTATAATCGGCATGTGAAGGACGATAAATATCTCTCAGATTAGTATAGTCATTGGAATGTTGATCCGCATTACGCACCAAGAAACCAATGGGTGTACCGGTAGTCTTCCCCTCAAAAATGCCGGAAAAGAATTCAACCAGATCCTGTTCTTCACGATTGGTAGTGATTTTGGATTGCCCGGGTTTGCGGCGGTTCAACTCAGACTGCACGAACTCAGTATCCAGCTCGATACCAGAAGGGCAACCATCGATCACCCCACCTATTCCGATGCCATGCGACTCACCAAAAGAGGTAAGTCTGAATATCGTTCCAAACGTGTTTGACATTGTAATTTATTTTTAGTGACAAGAAGAACAGCCACCGCCACAACCGCCTTCGGCGTCATTGTCACCGCCACAACTGCAGCCTCCGCCACATCCTTCTTTCGGATTTAGTTCTTCAAGAGTAGCATCACGTACTTCCAATACTTTTCCTGAGAAATGCAAGGTCTCCCCTGCAAAAGGATGGTTAAAATCCATCTTCACCATATCTGACGAGATATCAACCACTGAGCCATACATATGATTGCCTTCACTATCCATCATCGGCAATACAGCATTGGGATACACCGAATTTTCATCAAATTCCCCATCGATACTAAAAGCAGTCTTTGGCACATCCACCACACGGGTATCTTCATAGTCTCCATAAGCCATATCCGGAGTGAGCTCAAAGTCAAAAGTTTCGCCTGCCTTCTTTCCGATCAACTCTGATTCGAAAGCATCCAGCACTTGTTGAGTGCCAAAGACAAATGAAAACGGTTTCTCTTCCGGAGCCTGCTCCAATAGTTCTTGTTCGCCATTTTCGTCGGGTTCTGTGCTATATAAATCATAAGCTACAGCTACAAATTTTCCTAATTCGATTTTCATATATTCGTGAAATTATTGAGTAATGGGACAAAGATACGTAGTTTTTTTGATATTTCTATTCCCCTAACTTATCAAAAGCGCTTTTTATACCTTCCAATGCCTTGACCACATTGCAGCGGGGAGTTGCAAGATTCATTCTCATAAACCCTTCTCCTCCGGGACCAAAAGTTGTACCATCGTTCATGACAACTCTCGCCTCGTGATAAAAGAAATGGCGTAATTCTTTCTGACTCATTCCCAATTCACGACAGTCGAGCCATACCATATAAGTAGCTTCAGGGATCATCGGATGAATAGCCGGTAGTTGTAAAGAAAGGAAATCCCGTACCAAAGTGACATTGCCCCAGAGATAGTCCGTAAG
>DATCIB010000078.1:0-4513 GCA_036508045.1 Bacteroidales bacterium | reverse complement strand
CCTTTTATTGAACTGTTTAAGTCCGGCATTCGTCCCGATGTGATCTATAATCACGAACGGGTAGCGAACCACTATCAGATTCCTTCCATCGACTTGCAGCAGGAGATCAACGAACGGATGCGCGACGGTGAGTTTGACTGGAACACGTTTGGGGGCACTCATCCCAAACCTCTCGGTCATAGGCTGTATGCAGCTGCCATCAATCACCTGTTTGACAAGATGTGGAAACAAGCACCGGAAAGCAAACAGGCGCATGTGCTTCCTCAGATGCTGGATCCATATAGCTACTCTGAAGGGCAATTCATAGATATCAGGAAAGCCACTCTCAGTGGTAGTTGGAAATATGTGGAGAGCTGGAAGCCGTCAGATAACGCGGGTACCCGCGGAGGATTTGTGGAGGTACCGATGCTCGAAGCAACGCAAGGCGGCGACAAACTGACACTCGACTTCAAGGGCAAAGCGATTGGCATCTTCTGTGTCGCCGGACCGAAAGCGGGCATTCTGGAATATAGTGTGGACGGAGCACCCATGAAGTCGCTTGATACACATACAGCATGGAGCAATGGTCTTTATATCCCTTGGGTGTTTATGTTGGAGACCGAACTGGCAGACACCAATCATACGTTGGTACTTCGCATTGCTAAAGAGGCCAATAAAGAAAGTGGACGTACTGCTTGCCAGATCCGCAATTTTGTGGTCAATGGGCAGTGACTAAAAAAAGGAAGTGCCTTTGATCTTCGCAGACAAAAAGCACCATCGGTATTTAAAACAAATTCTTAGTGAATGCAAAGATATGCATTATTCTTATATTAGACAATATCTCAAGAAAAATGAGAGAAAAAAACTCCTGTTTCATGCAATTCATTCATCAGTTGCATGCATAAAAGGAGTTTATTTATTTTTGTACAGGAAGGATGATTATTTCATACGGTTCGCCGTCAAAAAACGTCCTGATGAAAGGAGAAAAACATATGGACGTTTGTCTCCTTTCATCAGGACGAAATTGTTCACGCATAGGCATCCATTTTTCACCTCTTCAATGTGCTGTATGATAATGTGATAGGAAAATGAATTTACCTGTCAACTCTCCGATTCGGGTGTAAAAGTAAATGTATTCGGGGTAAAATGGATGCGTTTGTTGATGGATGCAATGACTGATTCATATCCTTCACTACTGAATACATACTTCTTTCCGTTTTTAAGAAATATACAGTAAGCCTGTTCGGTGTCACCGGCAAACGCATAATATCTCCCGATTTCCTTGCCGGTAAAGAGTCCGATGTAGCCACCCATTCCGCCACTCCCAAACAAACGGATGTCGCAGCCAAACTTATAGGGCCTGATGGCGCTGATCTGATCGTACTCTATCGAAAGTGTTCCAACGAGCTTCTTTAAGGTGAAAGTTGTCTCGTTGAGTGTGACAGACAGAGGAGCATTGACAATGAACAGCAAGGGGAGGACAAACAGGAAGATCATCATGATCAACTCGAAGAAAGCCCCGCTGGCTTCATACGCTTTGTAGAGCGGATACTCTCCTCCGAGGATCAACAAAGAGGCAGCGGTAGTAATAATCTTTACCGGCAGACTCCAGCGCACGTTAAATGTAGTTTCCATCTTGTTTCTGATTATGTAATGTTTAAATTTCTCAATGACTATACAGATCGGTGAGGTAGGCAGAGATCTTTTTCCCCACCAACTGGCATCCCAGATTATTCAGATGAACCTCGTCGCGAAAATAGATCGAATGATTCCTCTTAGTCAGTCCGCTCAAGCGATAGAGATCATAACAGTGAAACCCTTTCTTTTGCGCAGCAGTAGCAATGGCATCTCCATATTCATAGAGATAGGAGCCAAAACCGTTGGGATCAAGGTCGCTGTTTTTCTTATTACCGTTACCGAAAAACCGGTGAGTGGGTGTGATAAAGACAAACTTCAGATGCGGATAGACTGCCAGAAGTCTTTCCACACTGAGATTCAAGCCTCCCTGAATGGTGCGGGGCGAATGGTCATCCACGGTACCTATCCGAACAAACTCCGACGTAAAATCGTTCGTTCCAAATAACACCGTCACAATACTGACGCTGTTAAAATCAATGGTTTTGAGCAACTGAACCACCTCTTCATCCTTTCCAATCTTATGAGCAGCTGCTTCCATCTTGCTAAAGTCGCCGGTAGCAATTGCCTGAGCAATCTTATACATCGAGAGTTCGTCGTAAGCCGCTTGCTGGTGTTGGCCCATCCGACATCCACTGAAGCCAATCTTATAAACTGTCGAACCGGTCTGCGCGGCTATCTGTCCGGGGTAATTGCCCCAGTCTGTCACCGAATCGCCAAAAGAGACAATCGTGCCCAGACTGCCGGTTGCCACAGTTGAGAGATGTGTACCATCTGAGAAACAGAACGTATAGCTATCCTTTTGCTGTACGAGAGCAGTGACGACAGGGAAACAGGAGACAGACTCTTCCTCCGCCTTCGGCACCGGGAGCCCACTGTCCGTCCCATTCAGAAACCAGTTGCCATTATTACCGATAGTGATTGTAGGAATAGCAGCCCTGGTGCTATCAGTGATGCCGGAAGGTAAAGATCCGGTAGTTCCGTTGAGGCACCAGTTGCCGTCCGTTCCGATGGTGAGCAGGAGTGTACGGGGATTGGAGAGGAGCACACAGTTATTGTCAGAGAAGACAACCTTCAGTCCCTCAGATTTCGTTTCGATTCTTTTGATGGTCTCTCCTTCTGCGATAGGAAGCGATAGCTGTTGCTGTTCGTTGCCGGTCACATCATCTTCCTTACAGCCGTAGCTGAATACAGAGAGGAGAATTATCAAATAAAGAAGGGCCTTTCTCATACATCTTTGCTGTTTTCGGGTCAATGCAAAGATAATTATTTATTGCAGAAGAACCTTCGTTCTTCTGCAATAGAGGAGTCTCATTATTAACGAGCCACAATAGCGGTATTGCCACCGCCACGCAATGTCAGATCCACCCGTTTATTTATCTTCCACAGACCACCGGTAAAATCAGGTACATCAATGGAGTTGGAGCGATTGGCCACCGACCAGCGACTCAACGGAGTAACGGAACACCAGGCAGCTGCATCATACACATCCATATCCAGCGCCAGACCGTTGCGTAAGCAATCGATCAGTCGCCAATCCATAATGAAGTCCATACCACCATGTCCACCAATCACTTTGGCTACGTCTGCCACATGTTTGACTACTTCCGGAGTATATAACTCTTCATACTTTTTCATCTCTTCAGGGGTGGCAGCTTCACTGTGTCCCAATGTGATTCGTCCCGGTTCAGGATATTTCTGAGCAAACCCTTTGGTGCCACTCAGTGTATGGATACGGCTGTATGGACGGGGAGAGGAAACATCGTGTTGCACCATGATTGTTTTTCCTTTGTACGTCTTGATAATTGACGTGTTCATATTGCCACGATAATGTTTGTTTCCGAATTGTTTATAATAAGGATCACCTGTAGCTATCAGCTTTTCAGCCAACTGTTCCATCATAAAATCATTGGATGACATGGAAGTCAGATACTCAAAAGCATCTCCCCTGTTAATCTCCATTGCCAAGGCTACCGGTCCCAGACCATGTGTTGGATAGGGATTGCCACTGATTTGATTCTCTTTCCAGCGCCATCCTTCATTCACATAACCCGTTGGACTGTCAGGTTTGCTAAACATGCTTTCCAGTAGTGGATGTATATAGGCACCTTCGCCATGAATCAATTCACCAAGCAGACCTTGCTGGGCCATGTTGATGGTGAGAGTCTCAAAGAAATCATAACAGCAATTTTCCAACTGCATACAATGTTTGCGGGTACGTTCGCTCGTTTCGACGAGTTGCCATGCTTCTTCCAGCGTCTTGGCTGTGGGCACTTCGCAGGCTACATGTTTACCATGTTCCATCGCATATAAGGCGATTGGGGTATGCCAATCCCAGGAGGTGGCAATATAAATAAGGTCAATATCATCCCTTTCACACATCTTTTTGAAAGCAGTCTCACTACCAAAGTATTCAGCAGCAGCAGGAAGCCCTTTCCTTTTTAAAGTCTCCTGATTGGACTTGACCGCTACTTCGCGGATATCGCATAGTGCTTTGATTTGTACGTCCTTGACATTGGTCATTCTTTCAACAGCTCCACTGCCTCTGCCTCCGATTCCCACATAGCCAATCCGTACCACAGGAATGGCAGGTGCAGCATAGTTGCACATATTGAAAAGCTGTTTGTGACTCTTTGTTTTACGTTGGTTTTCCTGTATGGCCTCGTTGAGCTCACCTACAGAGGCATAACCTGCCAGACTCGTTAAGAGCAATCCGCCGGTTCCGGCAGTTGCCATTTTTAAGAAACTTCTGCGATTTGAATTCATTTGCTTGTGTTTTTTTTCAGTGAAAGATACATAATACATTAAGGTACCCGCAAAGATAAACAGATATCGCAAAACAACAATTCTTTCTCCATATATTTTAATTTCTTCTTCATTCGCTCTTCACCACATCCGC
>DATCIB010000077.1:0-8252 GCA_036508045.1 Bacteroidales bacterium | reverse complement strand
GTCTTTGGCAATTGTTCCTTGTAGAAGGTATCGTTTACTACAAAATAGAGTGCCGTACTCATATTGGGAACATCGCACTTAAAGACTTCGTGGGGATTGACCGGAATATCAAGACGATTCAGATTGAGCCCATAGTCTGGTTCGAATAACTTTGCGATATCGGTATATTTATATTGCTCTTGCTTCTTATCCGGGAAGCCTGCCTGCTCAAAGCAGGCAAAAGCTTTTGCTCTTTGGGCATTGAGCACACCCGCGCTGTGCTGGCAAATCATTGCCTCATACTGGACAAAGAGATCAATATATTGTTGTTCCGGATTCATAATTTAATGCTTTAATAGAGAGAATAGGATCTCTCTGACTTTATTATTCTGCAATTTCTTCTTTGATCCAGTCATATCCACGCTCCTCAAGCAGGAGGGCGAGTTCGGGGCCGGCTGTTTTTACGATGCGGCCATCGTACAAGACATGTACTATATCAGGCTTGATATAGTCGAGCAAGCGCTGGTAGTGAGTGATCACAATCGTACTGGTCTCAGCACTTTTCAGCGTATTAACACCTTGGGCAACAATACGAAGGGCATCAATATCCAAACCTGAATCTGTCTCGTCAAGGATAGAAAGGCGTGGCTCAAGCATGGCCATCTGGAAGATCTCATTGCGTTTCTTTTCGCCTCCACTAAAGCCTTCATTTACAGATCGGTTGGCTAGCTTATTGTCCATCTCTACCACCGCTCTTTTATCACGCATGAGTTTGAGAAATTCACTGGCGGAAAGTGAAAGCTGGTTTCTGTACTTCCGCTGTTCATTGACTGCTGCACGCATAAAATTGACCATGCTGACTCCTGGGATCTCAACCGGATACTGGAAGGAAAGAAATATTCCTTCGTGACTGCGGTCTTCCGGACTGAGTTGCATCAAATCTCTTCCATAAAAAGAGATGCTTCCTTTTGTCACCTCAAAAGCAGGATTGCCGACCAAAACAGAAGAGAGCGTGCTCTTACCTGAACCATTGGGACCCATGATGGCATGAACTTCACCGGGTTTAACAACCAGATTGATACCTTTGAGTATCTCTTTGCCATTTATAGAAGCGTGTAAATCTTTTATCTCCAACATATCTTATATTCTCCTTTATTTACAGATTAATTATCTCAGACTGCATTATCCGACAGATCCTTCCAGACTGACAGCCAACAGTTTTTGTGCTTCCACAGCAAACTCCATTGGCAATTTATTGAGTACTTCTTTTGCATATCCATTGACGATCAGGCCGATAGCATCTTCTGTCTTGATACCTCGCTGATTGCAATAAAAGAGTTGATCTTCACTAATCTTGGAAGTGGTGGCTTCGTGTTCAACAACTGCTGTCTCGTTGTGAACATCCATGTAAGGAAATGTATGTGCCCCGCATTTATCACCAAGCAACAAGCTGTCGCACTGACTGTAGTTACGGGCGCCTGTCGTTTTCTCAGCCACACGGACTAGTCCGCGATAGGAGTTCTGACTATGCCCTGCTGATATCCCTTTACTGATGATGGTGCTCTTCGTATTATTTCCCAGATGAATCATCTTAGTACCTGTGTCCGCCTGCTGATAATTATTGGTCACAGCCACAGAATAAAACTCTGCGGATGAGTTGTCACCAGTCAGAATACAACTTGGATATTTCCATGTGATTGCGCTACCGGTCTCCACTTGCGTCCAGGAAAGCTTGCTGTTTACTCCTTTGCAATTGCCACGTTTAGTTACAAAGTTGAATACGCCGCCTTTGCCTTCTGCATCTCCGGGATACCAATTCTGAACGGTTGAATATTTCACCTCCGCTCTATCGTGAATCGTTATCTCAACTATCGCTGCATGCAACTGATTCTCATCTCTCATAGGTGCCGTACAACCTTCCAGATAAGAGACATAGCTATCATCGTCAGCAATAATCAGTGTTCGCTCAAACTGTCCGGTATTTGCTGCATTGATCCTAAAATAGGTGGAAAGTTCCATCGGGCAACGTACTCCTTTGGGGATATATACAAACGAGCCGTCAGAGAAAACAGCAGAATTAAGTGCTGCAAAGAAGTTATCACGATAACCGACTACAGAACCCAAGTACTTCTTGATCAGATCTGGATGTTCGCGTACCGCTTCACTAAACGAACAAAAGATGATTCCTTTGTCAAGCAGTGCTTCTTTGAATGTCGTTTTTACAGAGACAGAATCCATAACAGCATCCACAGCCATTCCACTGAGAGCGAGCTGTTCGTCGAGGGGAATTCCTAGTTTGCTAAATGTCTTTAATAGCTCGGGATCAACCTCATCCATGCTTTTGGGCCCTTTCTTCTTCTGTCTGGGATCGGCATAATAGCTGATTGCCTGATAGTCTATGACAGGAATAGACAGGTGTGCCCAAGTAGGCATTTCCAATGTGAGCCAATGACGGTATGCCTTGAGACGGAATTCGAGAAGCCATTCAGGTTCTTCCTTTTTGAAAGAGATAAGTCGAATGACATCTTCATTCAAGCCTTTCTCAATAATGTCGGTATGTACATCGGTCGTAAAACCGTATTTGTACTTTTCCTTCGTAAACTTCTTTATAATATTATTTCCCTTTTTCATTCTGATACAGTTTCATTGATGAGGGGTAGTCAATTTTTTAACTTGTTTCTCAATATCGTTGAACCACTCTTCTGGTTCAGCCCACACAAAGAAAAAAGAGGTGACTGTTACTACCGGTCTGTAAAGTAACGAATTTTCTTTCAGCTCTCGTGTGATCAAACGATCTTTTTTATCAGCTGTGTCCACAACTATTAATAGAAGACCAAGGACTAAAACAGCCTTGATCATACCTAGTATAGCTCCGGATAGATGGTCTAACCAGCCTATACATACAATATGAAGTACTTTATGGATTGAAAGAACAATGATGTGGCAACACAAAAGAATCATCGAAAAGCAGATGATAAAAGATAAAATGGCAAGAGCATTCTCAGGAATCTCAAACAGTCTATTCATATAATAGGCCACATTATCGGACAAATACTTGGTCGAATAGAAGGCAATAACCAGACCTATCAGTAACCCGGCCTGAATAACAAATCCTTTTTTTATTCCGGATATAATCCCGAAAAGAATAAACAGGCAGATAAAGAAGTCAACACTTTTCATTAGATAATACTCCTGTCTTATGTATAAAAAAAACTGTCATCCCCCTAATTAAAGCGAAGATGACAGTTTAGGGCCTTTTGTCTGTTTATTACAAAGTCTTTTTTATCTCAATCTGTTCAAAAGCTTCTATAATATCACCAACCTTTATATCATTGTAGTTCTGAAGACTGATACCACACTCATAGTTCACTGTTACTTCTTTAACATCTTCTTTAAAGCGTTTTAAAGCGTTCAGGTCACCTGTAAAGATTACAATACCATCACGAATCAGACGAGCCTTGTTGGAACGTTTGATCTTTCCTTCTTTAACCATAGCACCTGCGACAGTACCAACCTTAGTAATATGAAATACATCTCTTACTTCTGCAGAACCAACTACTTCTTCTTTGATTTCCGGTGACAACATACCTTCCATAGCAGATTTCACCTCTTCGATTGCATCGTAAATAACTGAATACATACGGATATCCACTCCATCCTGTTCTGCCTGGCGACGTGCCTGAGGAGAAGGACGTACCTGGAAACCTATTATAATAGCTTCTGAAGCTGCTGCCAAAGAAACATCAGACTCGGAAATCTGTCCGACAGCCTTGTGTATTACATTGACCTGAAGTTCTGGAGTTGACAATTTTATCAAAGAGTCTGACAATGCTTCGATAGAACCATCCACGTCACCTTTGACTATAATATTCAATTCCTGGAAGTTGCCCAATGCGATACGTCGTCCAACCTCATCCAATGTAAGAAGTTTCTGAGTACGTAAGCCTTGTTCACGTTGGAGTTGTTCGCGTTTGTTTGCGATCTCACGAGCTTCTTGTTCTGTCTCAATCACATGAAATGTATCGCCCGCAGTAGGAGCTCCATTCAAACCAAGAACCAATGCAGGTGCAGATGGACCAGCTTGTTTGATACGCTGATTCCGTTCATTAAACATTGCTTTAACCTTTCCAAAGTTTGTACCGGCTAAGACAATATCACCAACTTTCAATGTTCCATTTGACACAAGAACGGTGGCTACATATCCGCGGCCTTTGTCAAGCGTTGATTCAATAACTGAACCGGCCGCATTGCGATTCGGATTAGCTTTTAATTCGAGCATTTCTGCTTCCAAAAGCACTTTCTCCAATAGTTCTTTAACCCCAAGTCCTTTCTTGGCAGAGATATCCTGAGATTGGTATTTACCACCCCAGTCTTCCACCAAATAGTTCATTCCGGCAAGTTCTTCTTTTATCTTTTCAGGATTTGCTGTCGATTTATCTATCTTATTAATCGCAAAGATTATAGGTACACCAGCTGCAGAAGCATGATTAATTGCTTCTTTTGTCTGTGGCATCACATTATCATCAGCTGCAACAATAATAATCGCTATATCTGTCACTTTTGCACCACGTGCACGCATTGCGGTAAAGGCTTCATGTCCGGGAGTATCAAGGAAAGTAATACGTCGTCCGTCTTCCAACTTGACATTATAGGCTCCAATATGCTGGGTTATACCACCGGCTTCACCTGCGATTACATTTGCTTTACGAATATAGTCAAGTAAAGAAGTCTTACCATGATCGACATGTCCCATCACTGTAACGATTGGTGGACGAGATTCTAAGTCCTCCTCGGCATCTACAATATCTTGAATTGCTTCTGCAACCGCTGCACTTACGTATTCTGTTTTAAAACCAAACTCATCTGCAACAATATTTATCGTTTCAGCATCCAAACGTTGGTTTATTGACACCATCATTCCGATGCTCATACATGTAGAAATAACCTGAACAACAGGGATATCCATCATACTAGCAAGGTCATTAGCAGTTACAAACTCGGTAATTTTGAGTATTTTACTTTCCTGCATTTCCTGTTCTTCCTGCTCAGCCATACGCTGATAGTTGGCATCCCGCTTATCACGTCGGTGCTTAACACCTTTTCCTTTTCCTTTGTTTGTAAGACGAGCCAGGGTATCTTTTATCTGCTTCTGAACATCACCTTCATTTACTTCAACCTTAACTGGTTTCTTGAAACGGTTGTTTTTATGTGCGGCATTACTGCTTGAAGAAGCAGTATTGGGAGTGCTGGTTGGACGTGGCTGAGTATTTGTCAAAATACTGACACTCTTTTCAATATCTACACGTTCTTTATTTATTCTCTTACGCTTCTTCTTCTGATCGATTGATTCCGCTGTATTGAGAAGAGGTCTAGCAGTGGACAGTTCTATTTTCGGAGAAAAAACTTTTTTCTCACCTTCTTTAACAGGCAGGATTGCAGGCTTTCTTAGTGCAATTCTATCTTTCTCTTTTGTATCACGCTCTTTCTTTCTTTCTTCCTTTGTCTTCTTTTTTGGGCGCGTCTGTTGATTAATCGTGTCTAAATCTATTCTACCAACAACATTTATTTTGTTTTCGAATTTTGCTACACCAATCTTATATATATCAACTGATTTTACAGATGATTCTTCTTGTTCGGGCTCTGAAACCAATTTCTCTTCCGATTTCAGCGGTTCAACCGTTGGTAGCTGTATCTCTTTTGACTCAACTTTCTTAGGTTCAACTTTCTTCTGCTCAGATTCTTTCGGCTCAGATTCTTTCGACACAACCTTTTTATGTTCTATATGTTGCGCCACAGAAATTATGTCTTCAGCTTTTTTCTGTTCTGGTTTCCGATATTCAGTTTTTGGAACTTCTTTCTTCGGATAATCAAAGCTCGGATGTTGATTCACCGGCTCATCTGTCTTCGCCTGAACAACAACTTCAGGCTTCAAAACCTGTTTTTCCTTCTCAAAATCTTTTTCAGAAGGAATTTCAGAGATTACGGGTGTTGACAAAGCTATAGGTTGCTCAATTGGAGTCACTGGATTCACCTTTTCTTTATTCTGATGATTCTGAATCGACGTAACTTCTGTAGCTGAAGAAGACGTTTCTGCAACAATAGTCTTCTTATTATTAAATGCGCCAAGATCTATCTTATCAACAGTTTTAATTCTTGGCACTAAATCAGCAGGTACATGAGATTTTATTGGATCTGGTTGAACAGGCGCGACATTTGGCTCTTCTGCCACATCTGCCATTTGAACTTTTATTTCAACAACTGGTTCTGAAGCAGCTTTCTCTCTATCAACGCGGATTTGCTCTAACTTCTTGAGCTCCTTATCGATATCAATCCCTTTACCGAATTCTTTCAGAAGCAGCACATAAGCCTCTTCTGAGATCTTCGTGTTAGGATCTGCTTCCACTTTTAGCCCTTTCTTATGTAAGAAATCAACCAGTGTGGTTGTTCCTACATTTAAATCTCTCGTTACTTTATTTAATCTTATTGACATATTTATCATTTAACCATTCCCGATATCTCTTGTTTAATCCTCAAATTCGGCTTTTAAAATCCGAATGACATCATCTGCAGTAGTTTCTTCTAAGTCCGCTTTCTCAATCAATTCTTCACGGGTTTTTGCCAAAACACTCTTCGCAGTATCACAACCAATAGCCTTCAAGGCTCCAATCACCCATGAATCAATTTCGTCTGAAAACTCATCTAAATAGATATCTTCCTCGTCAGTTTCATCGATATCACGGAATACTTCTATATTGTAACCTGTCAACAAGATGGCAAGCTTAATATTCAGACCTTGTTTTCCAATTGCTAGAGAGACTTCCTCAGGTTTAAGATATACTTCAGCTTTCTTTTCAATATCATTCAACCGGATAGAAGAAATTTTTGCTGGATTTAATGCTCGTTGAATGTAAAGCGAAATATTGGATGTATAGTTAATTACATCAATATTTTCATTACGCAATTCTCTTACAATACCATGGATACGAGATCCCTTCATGCCAACACAAGCACCAACAGGATCAATGCGGTCATCATAAGATTCTACAGAGATTTTAGCTCTTACACCCGGGACACGGGCAATACCTTTAATTGTTATAAGCCCATCATTAATTTCTGGGACTTCGAGTTCAAAAAGTCTACGCAGGAAATCTGGTGACGTACGGGAAAGAATAATTCTTGGATTACTATTCTCATTGGTCACACTACTGATTACAGCTCTGACATATTCACCTTTGCGATAAAAGTCGCTCGGGATCTGTTCAGTTTTTGGCAATAATAGTTCTGTACCTTCATCATCCAACAAAAGGATTTCCTTCTTCCATATTTGATAGACTTCGGCATTTACAATTTGCCCTACCATTTCTGAATACTTTGTATACACACTATCCTTTTGTAATTCTAAAATCTTGGAAGCTAAGGCTTGACGAAGATTCAAAATAGCACGACGGCCAAAATCAGCAAAGAAAATCTCTTTAGATACTTCCTCTCCTACCTGATATGAAGGGTCAACCTCACGAGCCTCAGAAAGAGTAACCTGAAGGTTTGGATCTTCCAATTTATCATCTTCAACAACTTCACGATTCTGTCGAATCTCAAAATCGCCTTTCTCAAGATTGATAATTACATCAAAATTCTCATCAGTACCATACATTTTTGCAATGACATTACGGAACGAGTCTTCTAACACATTTATCATTGTTTCCTTATCAATATTCTTGAGTTCTTTGAACTCAGAAAAAGTGTCAATCAAATTGACAGATTCTTGCTTCTTAGCCATTACTACTTAAATCTAATTAGATATTTTGTGTACTTAATTTCATCATATCCATAATAAACATCCTCTTCTTTCTCAATACTTCTCTTACTTCCTTCAAGTCTTACTTTTCGCCTTGTTTTAAGCAAGAATCCAGTATTATCAGCAGAAGCAATAATACCAATGACTTTCGTACCAGAAACTCTGAGTACTTCTACTTCATTCCCTATATGCTTAATATATTGCTGAAAAACCTTGAAAGGCTGTCCTAATCCTGCGGAACCAACTTCAAGCTCATAGTCCTCAATCTCTCGATCTAATCCCTGCTCTATCGTTCCATGTAAAGAAACACAATCTTCTATAGTTACACTATTAAAGTTTTCTATTTCAACAAGAATTGAATTGTAGGCTCCAACAGCTACATCAACAACAAAAAAATCGTCCTTTTTAGAAATCCAAGATTGGACAATTTCGGATACTTTACTAATTTCTATCATTATTTCTAATGTTTGGAATCACA
>DATCIB010000076.1:0-3748 GCA_036508045.1 Bacteroidales bacterium | reverse complement strand
CAGTCTGATTGATAAAAACAGGAATCAAATTCGCAAAGAGGTTTATTCGGAGAACACGACCGGAAATAAAATCGGATTGATCAGGGCTTATTCCGATCTGGAAGAAGGAATTCAGGTGATAGGGAAGATCGCCGAACTTCGTATGAGGATGCTCAGCCCTTATTCAGATTTTGCAATCCTGTATCGTACGAATGCACAATCGCGTATCTTTGAAGAAGAAGCACGCAAGAGAGGTATTCCTTACCGTATATATGGCGGACTCTCTTTCTATCAGCGCAAAGAGATAAAAGACGTGATTTCCTATTTTCGTCTCGTCGTCAATCCAATGGATGAAGAAGCATTGAAACGGGTCATTAATTATCCGCTACGTGGCATTGGAGACACAACGGTGAGCAAAGTATTATCCTGTGCATTGACAAATGGGGTGAGCATGTGGAATGTGCTGTGTGATCCTGATACTTATGCTCTGGATGTGAATAACGGCACAAAAAGAAAACTGATTGCCTTTGCTCAATTAATCGAATCATTCATGAATGCTTCTTCAAAAATATCAGCTTATGATTTGTCAATAAAGATAGTCTTTGAGAGCGGTATTCAGAAAGAGTTATCGTCGGAAATGACTATCGAATACCAGTCAAAAAGGGAGAATCTTCAAGAGCTGTTAAATGGAATCAGTATGTTTACTTCGGATCGTGAAGAACAAGGCGAAGAACCCTGTCGATTGATAGATTTCCTATCTGAGGTCTCTTTACTGACAGATCAGGATTCTGGTGATGAAGAGGATGCAAGTAAAGTGACTCTTATGACTGTTCATTCAGCCAAAGGACTGGAATTTAAGAATGTATTTGTTGTTGGTCTGGAAGAAGATCTTTTCCCTTCGTCCATGTGTATGAACTCTCCGAAAGCGATTGAAGAGGAGAGGCGTTTACTGTATGTGGCGATTACTCGGGCAAAAGAAAACTGTATTCTTTCTTGTTCAAAGTCCCGTTTTCGTAATGGGTCGATGGAACTTTGCCGTCCCAGCCGCTTTCTTTATGAGATTGATCCCCAATTTTTAGATATACCGACGTCTGATAAAGTAAAGAGTCAGCCGCAGCCTGTAAGTCTTCAGCAGCCACCCTTTGGAGCGTCACATCTTGCCGCATCTCCTCACTTCAAGAAGTTACCTACTGTTACAGAGAATAATAAGAACATTGCTTCTTTTCCTCAATACAATCTAAGTGTAGGTGATCAGATTGAACATGAACGCTTTGGAACAGGCAAGGTGATCAGTCTGGAGGGTGAGGGAGACAGTTGTAAAGCAAAAGTTACTTTTGTTCATATCGGAGAGAAGCAATTATTGCTTAAATTTGCCCGTTTTAAAAAGTTATAAGTAATCAAATCCCTACGTGAATGATCAACTTTGATAAAATAGAATCCCCTTGCTATGTATTAGATGAATCATTGCTTCGTAACAATCTTAAGCTGATTTCATCGGTACAGGAAACCACTGGAGTGCAGATAATCCTGGCATTTAAAGCCTTTGCACAATGGAAAGCATTCCCTATTATTAAAGAGTATATTCCATTTACTACAGCGAGCTCCCTTTGTGAGGCTCTCTTGGCGTATGAAATGATGGGAACAAAAGCACATACATACTCTCCGGCCTATACAGAAAAAGAATTTCCGGAAATCGCACGCTGTAGTTCCCATATCACATTTAATTCTCTTTCTCAGTTTGAACGTTTTTATCCATTTATTCAGAAGAATATGCCTGCGATCTCTTGTGGCTTGAGAATCAATCCGGAGTATTCAGATGTAGAGACCGATTTGTACAATCCATGCGCTCCGGGCTCCCGTTTGGGACTAACCGCAAAGGCACTAGGAGAGAGGCTCCCTGATGGTATAGAGGGATTGCATTTCCATACTTTATGTGAATCTACGTCGTATGATCTGGAAAAAACACTCTGTCGGGTAGAAGAGAAGTTCGGATCCTACTTCCCGTTTATCAAATGGATAAATATGGGAGGTGGGCACTTGATGACCAGTCAGAAATATGATGTTCCACATCTCATATCTCTATTAAAAGCTTTTAAGTCCAGGTATCCACATCTTCATGTAATTATGGAACCCGGAAGTGCATTTCTTTGGCGGACGGGCTACCTTGTTTCTTCAGTTGTAGATATAGTAGAGAATGGCGGAATCAAGACTGCTATATTGGACGTCTCATTTGCATGCCATATGCCAGACTGTTTAGAGATGCCATACAAACCGTCTATCGTTGGGGCTACCGATGAGATGGAAGGCAAACCGACTTATCGGTTAGGAGGTAACAGTTGCTTGTCTGGCGATTTTTTAGGAAGCTGGTCGTTTGATAACGAACTGAAATCCGGTGATAAGATAATCTTTGAAGATATGCTTCATTACACGTTAGTTAAAACAACTCTCTTTAATGGAATCTCTCATCCTTCAATTGCATGTTGGCGTTGTGATGACACTCTTGAGACTTGGCGAAAGTATGGTTATGAGGATTTTAAAACGCGAATGGATTAAAAAAGATCGGAATATTTTTGGAGGAATAAAAAAATGAGATACCTTTGCAATCACGTTTGAAAAAGGGGTAATGGAATGTGAAAGAAAGCTTCCAATACATGGATTTTCATTCAACGGATTATTAGCACAGGTGGTGAAATTGGTAGACACGCTACTTTGAGGGGGTAGTGCCGGTTACGGTATGGGAGTTCGAGTCTCCTCCTGTGCACAGACAGTATAAATGAATTGAAAGCTTGATTTGGCTAAAAGCTATTTCAAGCTTTTTACTTGTGAGATTATCACAATTCTTTGAATAAAATGCATGAAAACGTTCAAATGACTCACTTTTGATAAAAAAAGTCACGTTTTCTTTTGTGTGTTAAGAAATTGGTATATATTTGTCTCGCAAAACTATTTGATTGTTTGAATTATTAACTAATAAATTAAAAGGTATGAAGACTAAGTTGTTACTTTTATCATTATGTATCTCATCTATGGGCTTTGCTCAGACGGGAGAGAAAGTTGGTTACAGCGAAAAAGCTGGAATCAAAACTGAATTTAAGAATAATAAGTTTTGTGATAACTGGTATCTGTCTATTGGCGGCGGTATCGCAAGCTATTATGGTACTGGTACATCCTCTTTTACAGATCAGATTGAAGAATTTAATCCAACTGCAAAACTGAGTGTAGGAAAATGGATTAATCCGATGTTTGGACTTCGTTTGCAAGGTGTATACGGGCAGTATACTCCGTCAGAGGCTACTACTTTAGCAGGAGATTTCGAATATGCAGGTGGACATATCGATGGTATGCTTGATTTGATGAATACTTTTGGAAGATACAATGAGAAAAGAGTATTCTCTTTGATACCTTTTGTCGGCGTCGGTTATGCCAGATCATTCAATCATGAGAATTTCACTTCTGGTTCAAATGGTTCTTTGACATTTAACAGTGGTTTGATTGGTAAATTCCGTCTTTCTTCAGCTTTTGACTTAAGTTTAGAACTGGCTAATACTGTTTATACAGGTTGCTTTGATGGTGTCAACACTGATATTGATATTGATAATTATGATTACAATTTTGATGCAACATTAAATCTTGCTTATAAGTTTAAATCTCGTACCTTCACCGTAGTTGAACCTATGGATTATGCACAGATTCAAAGTTTGAATGACGAAATTAATAGTTTACGTTCTCAGTTGGCTGCTGCTAACAATAGACCAAGACGTGAACAACC
>DATCIB010000075.1:0-8226 GCA_036508045.1 Bacteroidales bacterium | reverse complement strand
AGATCTGGGGGCGGAGATCAACATGACATACATTTCGCTGGATGAGCCGGATTCGCGGCCTCAATGGTATGAACTGATGGAAAAGGAACAGATACACTGGCGCAGCATGGCTGTTGAAGGAAATCTGACAGTCCGTCAGGTGCGCGATAATTATTCGGTGACAAGCATCCCAAACATGACTCTTGTACTTCCCGATAAGACCCGAAAAGTAATTGACCTGCGCAATGAAGCGGATAAGGAATGGTTGTATAAGTTGCTTGGGAAGTAAATAGTAGGAAAGGGGGCACATTATTTATTCAAAGGTAACGGACGGAACTTTTGTAAATATCTTTATCTTTGCGCTATGATTAATCTTAATGAATTAAAACGATGTATATGATGAAACAGATGAAAATGAGTTCAGCACTTATGCTAGGAGCTGTGTGTTTAGTTTTTGCTTCTTGCAACCCGATGACGGAGGTTACAGTGAAAGAAGCTGGTGCGCTTCTCACTCAGTTGAAAGAGACCAAAGCTCTTGAGGAAATAACACAACTGACAATTAAAGGTCCGCTCAATGGAGATGACGTGACAGCACTACGGAGTTTGACGAATCTGGCGGTACTGGATCTGTCGCAATCTTCAATTGTAGCGGGTGGAAGTTATGAAGTTGCTGTCGGAAAGAACACAGAAAAGGTTCGTGCCAAAGAGAATGAGATAACTAAAAGAATGTTTTCCGGTTGTGCGAACCTGAAATCGATATCGCTGCCCTCAAATATTATCGCAATAGGCATGTCCGCGTTTGACAGTTGTGTAGGACTGAGATCATTGTTCATCCCTTCTCAGGTACAGTTGATAGCAGACCGTGCTTTCAATAGGTGTGATAGTCTGACCGGTATAGCTGTTGCTCCTGATAATGTGATATATACTTCTGTGGATAGTGTTGTCTATTCGAAAGACAAAAAGAGATTGGTAATCTATCCTTTTGGCAAGCAAGGGAATTTTAATGTACCTGAAGGAGTGGAAGCTATAGGAGGAGGTTCTTTCAGAGGTTGCAAAGGTTTGACAGGCATCACTTTCCCGTCCACTCTGACTAGGGTTGAGTTCTTTGCTTTTCAAAATTGTTCAAGACTGACTTCTCTGGTTGTTCCTGATGCTGTAGTTTCGCTTGATTTCTTTTCTTTTGAGGGTTGTTTGAAGCTTGCTGATGTCACTATTGGTAAGGGCGTGGTAAAAATTGGAGAGGGTTGCTTCTGGGGATGTCAGGGTATTACTTCTCTCTCTCTTTCCGAGGGATTGACAACGATTGGTAAGGGTGCATTCCCTGCCAGTTTGTTTCTGATCTCCTTGAATATCCCTGCCAGCGTTAAGGAAATAGGCGGCGATGCCTTTCTGAATTGTAAGACTTTGTCAGAAATCGTATGTGCCGGTTCGGTTCCTCCTGCAATAGCTGCCAATACATTTGATCAGGTGGATAAAGCGACTTGTAAACTGACGGTTCCAAAAGGATCCAAAGGTGCTTATATGAGAAGCAATGGATGGAATGTGTTTAAGAATATAACAGAGATCTGATAACGAATCAGATAAGGGTTGGTCTTAAAACTTATTTTGTATATCTTTGCCTAAAATAAATAGAGGATTACTATGGCACATCATCAACTGGACGAATTGGACGAGAAGATTCTCAAAATGATTGTGGATAATGCGCGTATACCTTTTCTTGAGGTTGCACGTGAGTGTGGTGTTTCGGGCGCTGCCATCCATCAACGGATTCAGAAGCTGACTTCATTGGGGGTAATACTTGGCTCGGAGTTTGTCATTGATCCAACAATGGTAGGATATCAGACCTGTGCATTTGTAGGACTGTTTTTTAAGGATCCCAGTCACTTCGAGGAGGTGTTGGTTAAACTAAAAAAAATACCTGAGGTAGTAGAATGCTATTATACAACAGGCGGATATGACATGTTCGTAAAGATCTATTCTAAAAATAACCAGCATTTGCTCTCGATTATTCATAACAAACTACAACCATTAGGACTATCCCGTACAGAAACAATCATAGCATTCAAGGAGGCTTTTCGCAAACAGGTGCCACTGGATGATCTTGAAACGGAAAAGTAACGACAACAATGCTCAAACAACAACTACAGCAGAAACTCGTTCAACGTCTCTCTCCGCAACAGGTACTTGCCGCCAAACTGTTGGAGGCAACGGCTGTGGAGATGGAAGACCTCGTGCACAAGAACATGGAGGAAAACGAAGCTCTGGAGGAGTCTGGTAATGAAGATTCACTTTCTGCCTCAGAGATTGTTTCTGAGGGGGATGAGAGTGGTGCCGGACAAGAATCAGCAGATGATCTGATACTTGGCGACTACATGAGTGACGATGATATTCCGGACTACAGGTTGCAATCGAATAACTACTCTAAAGGAGAGAAACGGGAGGAGATACCCTACTCTGCCGGAGTTTCAGCGATGGAAGGGGTACTGGATCAGCTAAAAAGCAGAGAGCTAACCGAAGATGAGATGAAGATCGGTGAGTTTCTGATTGGTAATCTGGATGAAGATGGGTATCTGCGAGTGCCTCTTGAAAGACTTTCTGACGACCTTGCTTTCTCAGTAGGGGTAGATGTATCCGTTGAACAACTGAAAGCGATGATGGAGGTGATTCAGGATTTTGATCCGGCAGGCATAGGAGCGCGTGACTTGCAGGAGTGTTTGATGCTGCAGATGGAACGGCTACGATATACAGCAACCCGGGAGAATGCTTATCGTATATTGGAAGAGTGTTTTGACGACTTTGCTTCACAGCGCTATGAGGCGATCATGACCAAATTGGAACTGGATGAGGAGGAACTGAAAGAGGCGATTGAGGCAATAAAGAAACTGAATCCAAAGCCGTTGGGCGGTATGGATGAAGGTAGTAATGAAAAATTGATGCATATCATTCCGGACTTTAATGTGGAGGTGGATGATGAGGGGGAATTGTCTGTCTCGCTGATCAATTCACGGATTCCTGAACTGAAGGTCAGTCCTTCTTATGTGGAGATGGTGACGGATTATCAGTCGAATGAGAAAAACCGCACAGCAGAGAGACGTTCTGCGGTGACTTATATCAAACAGAAGCTCGAAGCTGCATCCGGATTTATCAATGCGATTAAGCAACGGCAGACGACCTTGTTTTCCGTGATGGTTTCCATCACGAAGATTCAGCGCAGGTTCTTCTTTGAGGGGGATCCTTCATTACTCCGACCGATGATCTTGAAGGATATTGCCGACATGACCGGATATGATATATCAACAGTGTCACGGGCTACGATTAATAAATATGTACAGACACGATATGGTATTCTACCATTGAAGTTCTTCTTTAAAGAATATCTGTTAAATGACAGAGGTGAAGAGACTTCCTTTAAGGATTTAGAGCAGATGATAATAGCTGCCGTGAAAGAAGAAGATCATGAAAATCCGCTGAATGATGATCAGTTGGCTGTGATTATGAAGAAGAAAGGTTTTACAATGGCGAGACGTACGGTGGCGAAATATAGACAACAACTCAATATCCCTACATCAAAGGCGAGAAAAGAGTCTTATAACTTATAACTTATGAATAATCTTATTGAGAAGTTTTGTGCTTCATTCTTTTCAGCATTGGTGCATCCGCTTTTCATGTTGCCGTATGGCATCTTACTGATGATGCAGTTTACCTTTATGGCAATGCTTGATATCCGCACCAAACTGATTTTTGCAGCAGTACTGCTGGGCTATACGATCGGTATTCCCATTCTCATGTTTCTGATGATGAGGCTTTTTCATCTTATTGAAACTCTTTCAATCAGGGAACGCAAGGAGCGTATTTTCCCCTTTATCACTGTGATTCTTTGTTATGCGGCTTTGGCGGCGACAATCCACCGTATGCATGTGCCTGTTTTTGTGATTCACTACGTATTTGGAGCTATGCTGGCATTGATTGTCGTAACGATAATTACCTTCAAATGGAAGATCAGTGCGCATATGACGGGAATTGGAGGCTTACTTGGTGGCGTTATCTCTGTGAGTGTTTTGATGCACCTGATGCCTTTGTTGCTGATCGTTAGCATTATCATATTGGCAGGATTTCTGGCTTCATCCCGTATTGTGCTTCTGGCTCACACTCCTGCTCAGGTTTATGCGGGGTTTTCTGTTGGATTGATTTGTGTGGGTGCCAGTCCGTTGTTTTCAATGATTTCATTTTAATAGTTTAGATATATGAAACCAGTAGTTAGTATAATCATGGGCAGCACATCGGATCTTCCGGTCATGAGCAAGGCTGCTGAGTTGTTGAACGATTTCAAGATCCCCTTTGAAATTAATGCTTTGTCTGCGCACCGTACTCCCGAAGATGTGGAGAAGTTTGCACGCAGTGCTTCAGACCGGGGAATTAAGGTAATTATTGCTGCTGCCGGAATGGCGGCGCATCTACCCGGGGTCATTGCTGCAATGACGATGTTACCGGTAATTGGCGTGCCGATCAATGCATCTCTGGATGGTATGGATGCACTGCTGGCTATTGTGCAGATGCCTCCCGGAATTCCGGTAGCTACAGTTGGTATCAATGCGTCACTAAATGCAGGTATCCTTGCGGTACAGATATTGGCATTGTCTGATGCTGAACTCCAAACTCGCTTTGCTGCTTATAAAGAGGATCTGAAGAAGAAGATAGTGAAAGCAAATGAGGAACTGACACAGGTAAAATACGATTACAAAACGAACTGAGAAGAATGAGTTATGTGGCTGATTTGTTTAATTACAGACGGAGGGTATCTTCTGAAGTTTCAGTAGGTGCTATTCCGCTGGGTGGCAGCAATCCGATACGGATTCAATCGATGACAAACACGTCGACGATGGATACAGAGGGGAGTGTTGCACAGTGTATCCGGATTATCGAAGCGGGGGCGGACTATGTACGACTGACTGCTCAAGGTGAACGGGAAGCCACAAATCTATCTGAGATCCGTAAACAATTAACTGCTCGGGGTTATAATCAACCACTTGTTGCAGATATACATTTTAATCCTAAAGCGGCTGAAGTAGCTGCTACTGTAGTGGAGAAGGTGCGTATCAATCCGGGCAATTTCGTGGATCCTGCACGTGTGTTCTCTGAACTGACCTACACGGAGGAGGAATATGCAGCGGAACTTGCCAAATTGAAAGCTCGTTTCTTACCGTTGCTGGATATATGCAGGAAGCATCATACGGCTTTGCGTATTGGCGTGAACCACGGTTCGTTGTCTGATCGTATCATGAGCCGTTATGGCGATACTCCGGGTGGGATGGTGGAGTCGTGTATGGAGTTTCTGCGGATATGCAAGGAAGAGAACTTTCCAGATGTGGTGATTTCTATCAAAGCGTCCAATACGGTAGTCATGGTAACCACGGTGCGTATGCTCGTGGAAAAGATGGAAATGGAAGGGATGCGTTATCCGTTGCATTTGGGTGTGACGGAAGCGGGTGATGGAGAGGATGGTCGTGTGAAATCGGCTGTTGGTATCGGTGCCTTGCTGGCTGATGGTATCGGTGACACGATCCGGGTATCACTGAGTGAAGAGCCGGAGGTGGAAGTCCCGGTGGCCCGTAAACTGGTTGAGTACTTTACTGAACGTATCAATCATGACTATATCTCGGGCTATTGTCCGGTGTTTTCCACATTGACGGGAGGTGAGCTATTTTGCCGTAAGGTACGAACGATTCCCGGGTGCAAACTGACCTTCCCGCTTGTTGTGAGCCGTTCTGCTCAGAATGCTTGCGGTTTGTTGAAAGCGGATGTGGTGCTGCCTGGTGTGGTTTCTTCTTCTGTTATCTATGCCGGTGGATTGCATTTTTATCTGAGTGACTATGCGGGACTGACTTCTGAACTGATTGCAACGATGCAAAAGGATGAGCTTGCTGTGTTATTGCTCGAAACGAGACATTGCAATGGAGTAGGCGAACAAAGGGCTGCGATCTTCCAACTGATGAAAGTGGATTGTGATGTTCCTGTGGTGCTTTCCCGTACCTATCAGGAGGATTGTCTGGAAGATCTTCAGCTGAAAGCTGCTGCGGATTTGGGACTTTTCTTCATGGATGGACTTGCAGATGGACTCTGTATTCAAAATGATGGCAAAGTGCCCGATGAGGCTTTGATTTCGCTTTCTTTTGGTATTTTGCAAGCTGCACGTAAACGTGTTTCCAAAACAGAATATATCTCTTGTCCGGGATGCGGTCGTACGTTGTTTGACTTGCAGCAGACAATTGCTCGAATCAAAGCGGCTACTTCACATCTGACAGGTTTGAAAATAGGGATTATGGGTTGCATCGTAAATGGTCCTGGAGAGATGGCAGATGCGGATTATGGCTACGTGGGTGCTGCTCGCGGGAAAGTGAGTCTTTACAAAGGGAAAATCTGTATAGAAAAGAATATTGCTGAAGAGGAGGCTGTCGACAAATTGATCGCACTGATTCAAGCGAATGGTGACTGGAAAGAACGGGTATGAACTCCCACAATATAAACAAAAAGAGCGGTAGAAATACCGCTCTTTTTGTTTATGGAAAAGAGGAAAAAATATAGCCTTGAAGTGTGTATTCGTTGCTTGTTTATTTCTTGACAGAACGGATGACTCCTCTGAAATATCCAATTGATTCAGCAATACCCATAAAAGGATCTGACATATCTTTTTCGTGCTCGAGGCTGCACATGCCTGAATAGCCCACTTTGCGAAGCATCTTTACAAGCGCAGGAAAATCGATGACGCCACGACCTACCTCAAGCGAATATCCTAGTTTTGTATTTCCTGTTACATCTTTGATATGTATGTCAAAGACACGTGACTTGTATCTTTTCAGATCGGCAACCGGGTCTTTGCCATTTCTTGTATCATGACCAATATCAAGGCACATACCAATTCTTGGGTCCAAGCCTTTCACATGATTCCATACATCCTCAGCATCGGGATAGGTGGCAATATCAGGTCCATGCAAATGGATGGCGTAATGGAAATTATACTCTTTGACTTTCTTATCCACATAAGGTAGAAGGTCATAATCGGGAACTCCAATAATCAGTGTGACTCCAACTCGCTTTGCGTATTCAAACGCCTGATCTATTTCAGCCTCTGATTTCATATATATTGGTCCAACAGCATAGCCTGTTACCCCTTTTGCTTGCAGCTTGGCATGAAATGCGGCGATTTGTTCGTCAGTGCTTGTTAATGGAAGGTGAAAGTCTTTGATGCAAAGATAATGGACATCTTCCCGCTGCATGGTCTCGAGCGTTTTGTCAATATCAAACTTAGCAAAGGTGTAACCTGCCATTCCAATTTTAAACTTCTCTCCAGTCTCAGGAGCGGGTTGAGGTCCCGGTCGCTGTTGCTGTGACATTGCGACTTGCGCAGTCATTGACAGTAGAGCAATCATTAAAACAAATACTTTTTTTCTCATCTTGTTCTTCAATTTTTGGTTCATGATTAATAGGTACTGAATGTTACATTCTATAGATCTCTTTTTATTGTTATTCTGATTATAAGTACTCTTTCTTTCATTTCCTGCAAATGTTTTTAAAATCACAATACAGGCAATTACCTTCTGCTTTGGTTTGCTCAAAAGGGATATCGGGGTTGAAGAGATTGCTCAGCAACTCGTTTAAATAGTGGATAAACTCGTCTTCGATATCTCTGATATCCGTGACGGGGCCATTGCCGGTGATTTCTATAGCCGGAGAATAACCGGCCACACCCGCTTTGTGAATGTAGAGCAGGACAGGGGCTATCTGATCATATTCTCCCTTGCGCAGCAAAATCAGACAGTAAAGGAATGCCTGGAAAATGTAGTTGGAACGCCTCTCTTTTTGTTCGAAGAGTCCGGCAAGATTGGGCAGTCTTGAAGGAGTGCCTCCAGTCTTGTAATCTACGACCCGTAGTGTTCCGTCTTTCAAATCCATACGGTCGATGGTACCTCCAATCAGTAGAGATACCTTGCCGGATGGTGTCTCTACAGGAAGTATTTCGCGTGCTTTATCATACTCCATCCCTACGATGGTGAATGGGGCATATTCCTTGTCGAGCTTAATAAGATTGTGCATGAAGTCAATCACCACTTTACGGTTGATGAGCTGCAGACCATTATAATCCTCAAGCAGAGTCTCTTTCAAGAAGAACGAGTCTGAAAAAGCGCGCGCTACAAGAGTTTCAATCTGTATCGGGTTCTTTTCGTACAGCTCCAGATATTCTTTTGTAAC
>DATCIB010000074.1:0-2104 GCA_036508045.1 Bacteroidales bacterium | reverse complement strand
GAACTCTGATAGTTTTCCTTTTGTCGTCCAATTGGTTAAAGAGTGAAGGGACGGTTCATAAACGTGGTGAATTCTTTTTTCTGACGTTGTCAACTTTGCTGGGTATGTATTTCATGCTTTCTGCCGGCAACTTCCTGATGTACTTCGTCGGACTGGAAACGGCTTCTATCCCAATGGCTTGTCTTATAGCTTTTGACAAGTACAAGAAAGTTTCAGCAGAGGCTGGTGCGAAATATATTCTCTCCGCGGCTTTTGCTTCAGGACTTTCTTTGTATGGAATGTCTTTGATCTATGGATCTGTCGGTACATTGTACTTCAATGATGTGCCTGCGGGTATCACAGGTGCTCCTCTCCAGATCATGGCTTTTGGCTTCTTTGTGGTGGGATTGTTTTTCAAGATATCACTGGTTCCTTTTCACCAATGGGCTCCGGATTCTTACGAAGGCGCTCCGACTACTGTAACAGCCTATCTTTCTGTCGTCTCAAAAGCATCAGGAGCATTTGTATTACTCACTCTTCTGTATAAGGTATTTGGTGGCTTGATGGATCAATGGCAGGCTATTTTGTTTGCGACTATCGCTCTGTCCATTACTGTCGCTAACTTATTCGCTATCCGCCAAAAGAATCTGAAACGCTTCCTGGCTTATTCATCTATTTCTCAGGCAGGATATATCATGCTGGGAGCCATTGGTGGAACAGCTTTAGGTATGACCTCGTTAGTTTATTTTCTTTTGGTATATCTATTCTCAAATCTTGCTGCTTTTGCCGTGATTTCTATTGTTGAACATCGTAGTGGTAAGATAAATATAAGTGATTACAATGGATTTTACCAAACCAATCCCCGCTTGAGTGTGGTGATGACGTTTGCGTTGTTTTCACTGGCAGGCATTCCTCCCTTTGCAGGTTTCTTCAGCAAATTCTTCGTGTTTGCCGCAGCTGTTGATCAGGAGTTTTACGTGTTAGTATTTATAGCCTTGATCAATACTGTAATCTCTTTATATTACTACCTGTTGGTCGTAAAAGCGATGTTTATCAATCCGAACGATGCACCAATTGCATCGTTCAGATCAGATAATTATACTCGTCTTGCATTGATCATTACTACGGCAGGAATCCTTGTATTAGGAGTTGCAAGTAATGTATATGAATATATCGTATCTATGAGTTACGGCATGTAATACATGCGCCATTGTTACTTCCATTGGATGGAATACTTCACACCAGCCCGGCCCCAAAAGCTGGGCTGTGTTATATTGCCCAGATCGTAATATGTCGTGTTCAAAAGATTGTTGATCTCTCCAAAGAACTGCCACTGACGAACTGAATAATTGATTCGAAGATCCACCAGACTATAGGCACGATAAGGTTTTACTGTTGTGTTACCCTTGCTGATCTGAGCGAAAGTTCCTTCTCGCTTTTGCCAGCGGAACTGCCACCGGGCAGTGATTCCTTTCCATATCTTGTGATCAAGACTGGCGGCGAACTTGTACTTCAGATAATCCATCGCATATTGCGATTCATAGGTGCTCTTCTTATCTTGTGTGATCCAGGAATACCCAATCTGCATAGATTGCAGCAGACTCTCTTTGCCCAATAGTTCACTGAAGGAAATCCGCAGTGAGCTTTCCACTCCAAAGGTATTGATGGAAGTGTGATTGACCGATTTCCAGATGCTGTCCGGATGTACCCGTACCCAATCAATCAGATTAGTACCTTGACGGTAATAGCTGGTAAGATGTCCTTGCAGGAGTGGCGTCTGGTATTTGAGACCGACCTCATAGGCCTGAGATTCTTCTGGCTTCAGGTTGGGATTTCCTCCGTTAGTTGCGCTCTTATAATACAAATCGGTGAATGTAGGCATGCGCATGGATGTATTCCAGGATGCATAGAGAGTGATGTCATCTCCAAAACGATAACTCCCGTCCACACCGGGGTAGAAGTGGAGACTATTATCAAAAGCAGTGTTATATAAAGCCATAGTACCTAAAGAGAGAGTGAATTGTTCGAACAGAAAGTTATGCTCCAGAAAATAACTTATGTTGGTTCTGTTTGCGCTCTTTGTATATAGTTTTCTGGATTCAAAGGGCACTCGGACTGTTGATTT
>DATCIB010000073.1:0-6425 GCA_036508045.1 Bacteroidales bacterium | reverse complement strand
ACCATAAAATGCTGTACCACCAATAGCGGTAACACTATTCGGCAGACGGATGGAAGTCAATCCTGTGCAGTTGTAAAAAGCATCATCTCCTATTGTCTTGACACTTTTCGGTAGTGTGACGGAAGTCAGCTCTTTACACCTAAAAAATGCATAGGTACCAATCGTTGTGACTCCATCCGGTATCTGGTAACTCTTTGATTTTCCTGCCGGATAGGTAATCAATCTCTTTTTGTCTTTGCTAAACAAGACACCATCAATGGCACAATACAAAGGGTTATCTTTTGATACAACAAACTCTTTCAGAAGGGCACATACACCAAATGAATTGTCTCCTATGGTGGCAGCGTTGGGTAATGTGACGGATGTTAGTTTCTCGCAACGGATAAATGCGAAGGGCTTTATTTGAGTCACGCCCTCCGGTATATGGATCGATGTGAGTGATTTGCAATCCATAAATGCCGCATTACCAATCGAGGTCACTCTTTCAGGAATCGTGATTGCAGAGAGTGATGAACAGTTTGAAAAAGCATAATCGGGAATCGCAGCGATATTTTTAGAAAGAGTAACAGAAGATAATCCTCTACACATACTAAAAGCATTTTCACCAATCTCTGTCACACTGTTGGGGATGATGATGGAAGTGAGCCCTGCACAATTCTCGAAAGCATTCCTGTAAATCGATGTCACCCCTTCAGGAATAGTATAACCGCCAGACCTGCCCATGGGATAAGCGATCAAAGTCTTACCATCCTTACTGAATAAGATGCCATCCACAGAGGAATATTTCTGATTTGTAGGATAGACATGAATCTCTTTCAATCCTACGCATTCTTTAAAGATATAGAAGAAGGGAGCATAGCCTTCACTAATTCCCTGGCTCTCATCCGGCATAGTGATGGATGATAATCCTGTACAGCCGCTAAACGCATCAGGTTCATTCCAAATAACATTAATAGGTATCACTAAAGAGGTCAATCCCGTACAACCTCTGAATGCAAAAGAAGAAACAGTGGTAACACTGGTAGGTAATACAAAAGAAGTCAATCCTTTGCAGTAGCTAAAAGCCGCGAATTCTATTCTTTCAAGACTCTCCGGAAAAGTAATAGATGCCAGACTGTAGCACCCCTCAAACGCATTAGATCTAATGATTGTGAGGTTTTCCGGTAGCGTAACAGAGGTTAGTCTTCTACAGTAGTAGAATATATTGTGTGGTAATTCTGTTATATTTGGGGGTAATATAACAGAAACCAACGACTCGCAGTTACCAAACATATAACTGCCTAATACTCCATCGGAAGTGGTAAATTCTTTGTTCTCAGATCCCTCTTTATAGTCCGCGTATTCCTCTCCACCACTGACAATTGTCGCGCCGGACAGATCCAGGATGGATAGTTTACCTTCAATAGTATCACCTCTCAGGAAGCGCGCAGCCCGTCGCTCGGCAATCTCTTTAGCAAACTTATTGGTGGCTTCAGTATCAACCCCGCTTTTTCCAAAGTTAGTACCCTCAATTGAACTCCAAATAGTCACATTATAAGTAATGGTGTCCGCACTTCCCGCCATCAGACGGATATAGCGAATATCCGTGCCATTGAGCTCGCCGGTCACAGTCAGATTGGTGATCTTATACTTCATTGCAGGGTCAATAAGCGAAGGCAATGTTCCTGCTTTCTCCACATGAACAATAACCAGTTTCACTTCCTGCGCATGCAGGTTTACTCCGAGTAGCAGGCATGCTATGATCCATACGGAGTAATGGGAGAGGTGTTGTTTCATACTGATTAGTTGTTCTTATTTCAGTAAATATTCATTAATTGCACCAAATATAATGAAAACAATTCACATGCGTGATTATTATTGGAATTTATTGTTCATTTTATTATCCGGACTTGCAATGCGCTCTCCATTGTAACCTGCGAAATCAGTTGGAGCTATCTTGATAGGTTCGTCATCAGTTGCTTGCCTGACATCTTTTGCCATCTGTTAGGACAAAAAGGATTCTTCATCAGGTTAAGAAAGTTATCATTCCCCGACGCATTACTTATCTTGTGCCGCAATATAGCTATCTTGTGGCACGAAATAGCTATCTCGTGCCACAAGATAGCTATTTCGTGGCACAAGATGAAAAAGGCATCCTTGTCGATGACTTTTATCTTCAGGGTTGGGCTATTTATCTTCCCTTATGAAGAAGACTTTCTTCACTGGTAGATTCACAGATTCAAAAGACTATTTCTGAGAAGTTATGTTGATTTGTCCGGACTATCTACGATTAAAGAGTAACCTCTTTCGTCAACCGGATATCACTGGACGATGCTCCCACCATAAACAGATAGGTGCCCTGTGGTGTGACAAATGCCCCTTGTGCAACATCCCAGTACCGAAGCTGCTCTTTCGCAACTGTGATTTCCACCTGTTCGGTTTTTCCTTTTTGGATGGTTACACGCTTGAAACCTTTCAACTGTTTGATGGGAGTGGGGATGTCCAGTTCCGGTAGTTTGACGTACAACTGAGCCACTTCATCCCCGTCTTTTCCGCCCTTGTTTTTGATGTCGAAGGTGACCTTCACGCTCTTTCCCATATCCTCAATCCGCAGATTCTTGTAACCGAATGACGTGTAACTCAATCCATATCCAAACGGATAGAGCGGACTTCCTTCAAAATACTGATACGTACGACCTTTCGTTATGTCATAACTGTCAAACGGAGGCAGTTCGTCGAGTGTATTATAAAAGGTGAGGGGCAATCTTCCTGCCGGATTATAGTCGCCAAACAACACCTCGGCAACCGCTGTTCCTCCTTGTTCGCCCGGATACCAGGCATCCAGTATCGCCGGAATGTTTTCATCTATCCAGTTGATTGCCAAAGAGCTACCTGCTACAAGTATAACAATCGTTTTAGGATTGACTTTGTACAGTTGCTGAATGAATTCGCGCTGATCCCTTGGCAATTGAATGTCATTTCTGTCCTGACCTTCCCGCTCAATGGTTTTGTTGATGCCCAATACGGCAATCGTCAGATCACAGGTGCGGGCAGCCTCTCCGGCAGCACCCAATAGTTTCAGCGCATCCTGAGTGTCTGATGCAGGGACTTTCCAAGCCAGTTTGGCGACAGAAACACCGGCGTTGTCAAAGTACTCCGCTTGCAGGGAATATGTCTTGCCGGCTACCAGTTCGATGCTCACCGCATCCGTTTCTTTCGTTCTTATCTTCCAGGAGTCAATGACTTTCTTCCCATCGATGAATAAGCGGCAACCATCATCGGAAGTAAACGCCAACGTGTACGTCCCGGTCACTGTCGGACAGAGTTTGCCTGTCCAGCGGATGGACATCGGTGATTTAGGCAAGAAAGGATCCGGAGCCTGATTGGCCGGTTCAAAGTTGATCCACTCATCAGTTCGCACTTTGGGCTGACCCTTCAACTCTCTATCTACAAAATATTCAGCCTTCAATCCCTCCGGGAAATAAGAGCGGGTAATCAACTCATAGCCATCTTGATTCGCTACCCAAGGCACATAAACAATCTTCGCCTGATTGCCGACTCTGTTTCTTATCCCCTGAAGCACAGAAACCGGTTCGCCTACAGGAATCCCGCTATAATCTCCAAACTCAGCATTCTCCGCATTAAAGCCTACAACAGCAATAGATTTTACCTTTTTGAGATTGACAGGCAGCATGTTTTTCTCATTTTTCAATAACACGATACACTCTCTGGCAGCTTCCAACGCAAGGGCTTTATGCTCCGGCGAACCAATCACGGCAGGGGAGATCTTTGTATAAGGATTGTGATCCGGATTGTCAAACAAGCCCAGCTGCATTCTTGCCCGAAGCACGTGGTAGGCTGCCGAATCAATATCCGCATCCGAGACCATCTTCGATGCATAGGCATTCAGCAAAGGCTGCATAAACACATCATCCCCACATTCCAGATCCAGTCCGGATTGGAGGGCCAGAGTGGCAGCCACTTCTTTGGTCTTGATATACTTATGACCTTCAACCAGCAAGTTAGGAGCACTGCAATCGGACACCACGTAGCCCTTGAACCCCCAGTCTTCACGGAGTATTTTCTTCAGGAGCCAGGGGTTTGCCGTGCAAGGCACACCGTTGATGGCGTTATAGGCAGTCATGATCGATGCCGCTTTCCCGTCTTTGACACACGCTTCGAAAGCAGGAAGATAATATTCCATGAGCGATCTTTCGGGTATCACAGCATTGCACTCAAAGCGGTTGTGCTCCTCATTGTTTGCTGCAAAATGTTTGGGCGTGGACACGACTTTCAAGTATCTGGGGTCATTGCCCTGCAATCCTTTTACAAACTGAGTACCAAGGACGCCCGAAAGGAAAGGATCCTCTCCATACGTTTCCGGTGTTCTTCCCCAACGAGGATCACGCGCCATATTTACTGTCGGAGACCAGAAAGCAAGCAGGTCACTGAATTGTGCTTCCTGCTTCTTCCCCTGTTCCAGTTCGTTCCAGCGCGCACGAGCTTCATCAGATATAGTTGTTGCAATCTTGTATTGAAGTTCAGGATTCCACATGGCAGCCAGTCCGATGGCCTGAGGGAAAACGGTGAACTTACCCGGGCGCACTACGCCATGTAAAGCCTCATTGCCGTGATAATATTTGTCAATGCCCAGTCGGGGGATACCCGGAGAGGTAGCACGTAGCAGACTGACCTTCTCTTCCACAGTGAGTCTGGAGAGTAAGTCCAGGATGCGGTCGTGGTGACTGGCCTTTTCATCGCGAAACAATTCATTGCCCTGGCACCAGGCGTTTGAGAGTGTAACAAGGAAAAGAGTAAGGAGTAGCAAAGATTTACAAAGTGTTGTTTTCATCGTATTTTAGTTGAAAGAATTTAAACGATTGTATGTTCGGAAAATGCTATTGATTAACAGAACGTCAAAAATACAATATAACTTTCTAAATACAAGAAAAAAGTGACTACATTTATGCCCACATCAGTACTTAAACCAGAATGTTTGACAAAGATCAGCTACAAATAGCAATATATAATCGAATCAAAAGGATACCGCTCATTGTCAGCTTGTTGGCGATAATATGTTTCCTGAGGGATACCGGCTTCGGGTTTTCATTAGATAAATCGGGACCTTTTCAGCTGCTGTTTATCATTACCAGTATGCTTGGCGTCCTGTCCACGGTCGGTCGCTATCTGATCAAAGATATTCGTCCCAGACCGATAACTATGCTGTTTGATGCCATTCTGGTGTGCTATCTGGTGCTCCTGATTACTCAGTATTTTCAAATAGAACCCTTTCTGTCCTTCTTTCTCTTCAGTCACCCGGCCTGGTTGTATCTGGCCATATTCCTTGTTTTTATCCGCGAGTTCTCAGCCATAAAGATTAGTTTCACTACTCTGCGCATACATCCGGCACTGCTATTTGTCCTGAGTTTTCTGGCACTGATTATCATGGGGGGCTTATTACTGATGCTGCCCAAAGCAACACATTCCGGTATCAGCCTGATAGATGCGATGTTTACCTCTACCAGTGCGGTCTGCGTCACAGGATTGGTCGTTGTGGACACAGGGTCGTATTTTACAGCGATGGGGCAACGGATCATCCTGATCCTTATTCAGATAGGAGGAATCGGGATCATGACCTTTGCCAGCTACTTCAGTTACTTTTTCACCGGCGTCTCCTCCTTTCAACACCAGTTGATACTTCGTGAGATGACCAACACCGATAAACTCGCTGAAGTCTTTGCCACTCTGAAAAGAATCCTCCTGATCACCTTTCTGATCGAGGGTATCGGCGCACTGCTGATCTTTCACACGATCGATGCCGGAGATATGCCGTTACTCTCAGACCGTCTGTTCTTCTCCGTCTTTCATTCCGTATCCGGCTTCTGCAATGCCGGCTTTTCAACCTTGCACAACAATCTCTACGAAGCCCCTTTCAGGCTCAATTATCCGATGCATATTACTCTCGCGTTCCTTATTATTCTCGGAGGAATCGGGTTTCCTATTGTCTTTAATTTACTCAAATACCTACAGACAAAAATAAGATTCTTCTTCCTGGGCATTTATCGCAGAAGGAAGCAACAATATACTCCCTGGCTGATCAATATCAACACCAAGATTGTACTGACCACCACCCTTATCCTGATCGTTGCCGGTACCCTTTTCCTCTTTATCCTCGAATACAACAATACACTATCAGCACATAGTCTGGGAGGTAAGGTCGCCACCGCTTTTTTCACCTCAGTCACTACGCGAACAGCCGGATTCAACACGGTAGATATCGGAGCGATGAGCGTTCCGTCACTCTTATTCATACTCTTTCTGATGTGGGTAGGAGCATCACCCGGATCCACCGGAGGAGGTATCAAAACCAGTTCGCTGGCCGTAGCCGTACTCAATTTCATAAGCATCGCCAGAGGCAAGTCCCGTCTCGAAGTATACCACCGCGA
>DATCIB010000072.1:0-3574 GCA_036508045.1 Bacteroidales bacterium | reverse complement strand
TCGTCGCTATGACACCGCACTCTTCCGGCATAAGATTGAGCGGATCAAACAACTGATGCCTCACGCCTTTATCGGTGTGGATGTGATTGTTGGAGTACGCGGCGAAACGGAAGCTTTCTTCGAGGATGCTTGCCGGTTTATCGAATCGCTTGACATATCCCAGCTACATGTGTTCCCTTATTCGGAGCGACCCGGCACCCGTGCTTTGCTTATTGAGCCCAATGTCACTCCTAAGCAGAAGCAAGACCGCTGTCATATTTTACTAAATGTTTCTGACTACAAACTTAAGCAGTTTTACATCTCTCAGATAGGGAGCCAACATAAAGTAATATTTGAGCAACCAAAACCAGGCATGATGATGCATGGATTTACAGAAAACTATGTGAGAGTCGAGGTTCCTTATGCAAAAGAACTCATCAATCAAACTGTGGATGTGATTCTCAACGACTTTGTCGAGAGTGATGTTCCTGCTTTGGGATGCACCTTTGTTACTGAATAAAATAAATAGTATGAAGAAAATCCTATTTTATCTCAGCTTCGCCGTAATATGGCTCTTTTCGCTTCTTCCACTCTCTGTGCTATATTTCTTTTCAGATTGCGGATTTTACCTTATATATTATATAGTAAGATATAGAAGAGGTGTCGTACGTGAAAATCTTACGAACTCATTTCCAAAGATGAGTATAACCGAGATCATCAGGATTGAGAAAGAGTTTTATCACTCATTCTGCGACATATTCATTGAAGCTTTCAAACTGCTACACATCTCCGAAGAAGAAATCGGCAGACGTATGAAGATTGTAAATATAGAACTGATTCATGAATTGATGAAAAATGGACAAAACGTATTCATGGTGCTGGGTCATTATGGAAACTGGGAATGGAATAGTTCGCTAGCCCCTTTGATAGATAAGAAATATGTTGTTGCTCAGATCTATCACCCCCTTAGAGATCCCTATTGGGATAAATTCTTCGATGATCTTCGGAGCCGTTTCGGTGCCATAAACATCCCAATGAAAAAGACATTCCGTGAGATAATATCTCACAAGAGACAAGGCAAGATCATGGCTATCGGATTTATTTCCGATCAATCTCCCAAGAAGGAAGGGCTTGACTTCTGGACAACCTTCCTGAACCAGGATACGGCTTTCCTTACCGGAGCCGAGCGAATCGCGAAACAGACGAACTCTGCTTTGGTATATTCGGATGTACGCAAAATCAAACGAGGTTATTACGAGTCTACAATTGTTATGATGACTGATCGACCCAATGAAATGCCGGATTATGAAATTACAGAGATGTATGCGCGAATGATGGAAAAGACGATTCAGCGAGATCCTGCTTACTGGCTGTGGACACATAAACGATGGAAACACAAACACGAAGTGAATAGCGAACAATGAAAAAAGTTGCAATTGTCATTCTTAATTGGAATGGGAAAAAATTTCTCAGCCAGTTTCTGCCGGATCTGATACAGCACACCCCTGAATCACTGGCAGATATCATCGTTGCTGATAATGCATCGACAGATGACTCTGTGGCTTTTCTGAAAAAAGAGTATCCACAGTTGCAAATCATCCTGCTTGAGAAGAATTATGGATTTGCCGAAGGCTATAACCGCGCCTTAAGTAAGCTGGACAATCCGTATCTACTGTTACTTAATTCGGATGTGGAAGTGACTGAACACTGGCTAGAACCTCTTACCGATTATATGGAACAACACCCGGAGGTGGCTGCCTGCCAGCCAAAAGTTCGGGCATATTATAATAAAGAGAAGTTTGAGCATGCCGGTGCTTGCGGGGGCTATATTGACAAATATGGATACCCATTCTGCCGTGGACGCATCATGCATGTCACAGAAAAGGATCACGGGCAATATGATCACATCACTCCTATCTTTTGGGCCACAGGAGCCTGTTTGCTTATTCGTGCTGCGGACTACAACAATGTTGGTGGGTTGGACAGTCGCTTTTTTGCTCACATGGAAGAGATTGACCTTTGCTGGCGGCTTCGTTCCAGAGGTAAAACAATCGTTTGCATTCCCTCCAGCATTGTCTATCATGTTGGTGGAGGCACTTTGCAGAAAGGAAGTCCATTCAAGACATATTTGAATTTCCGCAACAACTTACTGATGCTTTATAAGAACCTGCCGGAAGATGAATTGAAGTCGGTCATGCGGATTCGCTGGTGGCTTGATACATTGGCAGAGGTCAGATTTTTGTTGTTTGCGGACTGGAAGAACTTCAAGGCAGTAGTCAAAGCCCGATCCGATTTTCGTAAAATGAGAAAAGAAATGGTTGCTGACAGGCAATCCAATCTGGCTCATTCTGTTACGACAGACATCCATGAGCGCTTTGAGAAGAGCCTTTTATATGCTTTTTACGTGCGTAAGATTCATTCATTCTCCGAATTCATGCGGTAACATACTGCCTTTCGATCCTACTACAATCTCATCTTATAGCCTCACTATTCTTTCGATGAAAGAGTCAACTTCTCAGGGTACTGCAATCTGAATCATTCCATAGTAATGCTTCCCTCGTTGCGCTGCAGCACTTTTCCCGATTCGCTGCAGCACTCTTCTCGTTTCACTGCAGCGAAACGAGGAATGCGTCCTTATGAAAATGGAAGTTCATAAGGACGAAAATATCTTCGGGTTTGTATGACTATTGTTAGTCAGCAGGAAGCTCTAGTACCACTTGGTTATCTCCCGGAGGAAGATCCAGATACAGTGAATGAAGAAATTCCATATCCGTCTTAACATTTAGCGATTTGAGCATCCGGATAATAGCCTCAACAGAGGGATTGGGCTTTTCATCACCTTTATAGTGAGCTATCATCGCTTCAGCAACAACAGGTGCAGTCAGTTCGGACAAAAGTTCATTGAAAGAATAAGGTGGACGTTGCAGTAATGCTTTACACGATTCTATCATCAATTTCTGATAAACGCTATCCGGATCTTTCCCAAAAGAGCTGATTCCCAGATCCCCAGCCAACGATTCGGTAAAGACATTTACTTTGCTACCGTCGATCTCAATACGTCTGAAACCAAAAGGAGAGGCAATCATTGCACCCGTTTCAATTTCAAATAATTCTTTACGGTTGAGAGAAGTAAAACGGGTGATATCCATCGCATGAGAATGTCCGGTAAACAGTATATTCATTCCCTTATCCGCCAAGAAATTGGCAAAAGGTCGATGATCATCGACCAAAGAGGAAGGGAATGTATTCTTTTGTTTGTCAAAATGTTCGATAACTCCGTAATGAGACATCCCTATCACCCGAATATTTTGCTGTCTGGCTTTATCCAATTGTTCTGCGAGCCAGTCTATTGTTTCTTGTTTAACCGCGCCTTTCGTAACATTGGTAGCTGGATCAAAGAGGCACAAGTCCATAACGATTAACCAGTTCTTACGATTGAGCCGGGCCACATAACTAAGTGAATTGCTATCCCGGGATATTGCCTCAGCATATCCAAAATCTGAATATATAGATGTAAAATCTATTTTGCTGACAGTTGGAACGGGGAAAAGGGTATCTCCTCGATAAGCTTCAGCACATGAGTTTTGAATATCGT
>DATCIB010000071.1:0-5425 GCA_036508045.1 Bacteroidales bacterium | reverse complement strand
ATCTTCCGGTGAATAAAACTTATCTACGGAGGATTTGAGTGTTCCGTCTTCTTCCACACGCAGATAGACCATTCCTTTGGCACCAATCTGTGGACGTTTTACATAGTCTGTAAGTGCATCCAGCTGTTTGCGGGTATAACTGGCACATCCTTCTGCGCAGATTGCTCCGATATATTCAGCACTGTTGAACACGGCAAATTCTTTTCCTTTGGCTATGTCAGTGAGTTCGACGAAACGCATACCGAAACGGGTGTCCGGTTTGTCACTGCCATAATATTTCATTGCGTCGTGCCAGGTCATACGAGGCATTTGGTCTTTTATATCAACGCCTTTCAGTTGTTTGAAGAGGTGCTTAACAAGTCCTTCAAAGATATTCAGTACGTCTTCCTGGTCAACGAATGACATTTCGCAGTCAATCTGAGTGAACTCTGGCTGACGATCGGCGCGGAGGTCTTCATCGCGGAAACATTTTACAATCTGGAAATAACGGTCAAAGCCGGATACCATCAGCAGCTGTTTGAACATCTGCGGTGATTGTGGCAATGCGTAAAACTCTCCCGGATTCATACGTGAAGGTACGACAAAGTCACGTGCTCCTTCCGGAGTAGATTTGATCATCATCGGAGTTTCTACTTCCAGAAAGTCGAGTTTGTCCAGAAAACTTCTGGTTTCGATCGTCATCTTATGGCGTAGTTCCAGATTCTTACGTACGGCATTACGGCGCAAATCCAGATATCTGTATTTCATGCGGATATCATCACCTCCGTCGCTTTCATCCTCAATCGTAAATGGAGGCACTTCAGAGGCGTTGAGCACCTCAAAGGAGGAGACAATTATTTCTATCTCGCCGGTCGGAAGTTCCTTGTTTTTGCTAAACCGCTCTTTGACATCTCCGGTTGCTTTAATTACAAATTCGCGGCCAAGTTTGTTGGCTTTGTCACAAATAGCAGCGTCAGTATCTTGGTTAAATACAAGTTGAGTAATGCCGTAACGGTCGCGTAGGTCGATGAAAGTCATCCCGCCCATCTTTCGTGAACGTTGCACCCACCCGGAGAGTGTGACATTTTGATCTATATTGGATGAACGAAGCTCTCCACACGTATGTGTTCTGTACATATTATTGTGCTTTTATATTTTTGAATATTATTTGTTCTTTGTCAATGGAACTGTATATACCAGATTGATGGAGATTGTCTGCATGCTTGCCGTATTAAAGAACGTTGTGCTGCTCGTTTTAAAGAAATCTCCCAATCCATAATAGTACCTTCCTTCCAGCCCAAACTGTCCGATACCAGTGGCAAACTCTACTCCGGCACCAATACAGATGCCATAATCAAACTTTTGCTCTGTCTTCTTGCCATATTGCTCTTTGATGGGGAGTGAGGCAGTGGCCGGATCAAAATTATAGGTTTCTGTTTCACTGAGGAAATAGCCAAGCTTTGGTCCCGCGTTGATAAACCCTTTTGTCTTATCGCCGAAAGCGATGTGTGTAAGAAAAGGGAGTTCAACGTAATTCATCCTGCGTGTGTACGCATACTCCGGAGTTTTCTCCATAGCTTCTTTCCATCCCCGCATCGAATAATTCAGTTCGGCTTGTATCCCGAAATCCTTTTCACCGAAATACCGCATTATCAGTCCCCCATTATAACCAAGCAGCATTCCTTCTTTCACTTTCGGATATAGGGTGACAGAAGAGAGTGTAACCCCATGAGATGTACCCAGCCAAAGCTCTGGTTTGAACCGCTCTTTGGCATCTGCTCCATGTGATAGAAAGAGCAAAATCAAAACATAGAAAAAAGCTCTTTTCATCTTATTCGTTGAAATCAATTTTCTGAATGGTATAATCAGGACGGTAATTTACAAAATAGACGTTTTGGTTTATGTAACCGCCCTTTTCGGATGCTTTTTTGAAGTTAAACCCAGTCTGAATACTCTTCATCTTGTAGGTCGCAATCTGACGAATACTCTTTGCGCCGAACAAATGGGAGGCTTTGATAAAAAAGAGTCCGGTGTCATACCCCAGCATGCTGTATTTCGGATAACTTTGTAATACCTCTTTGCTGTACCAGCTTTGAAATCTCTTGTAGAAGTTAGTAGATTCATTTGTGAATACATTGTCGTAAAACGAACTATATATAAAAGTATTCAAGGCATGATACTGATCCATATACTCTTTTTCTGTCTGCCACTCCGGGAATCCAAACAGTGTAATCTTTGTGGAAACAATAGTATCGTTTTCAGAAATAGTTCGTAATGCAGGAAGCATAGTACGCAGCACCCTGTTGCTCCCGGAGGTAGGTACCACAATATTTTCTTTATCGTGAGACAGTTCACTTTCCAACTCAGGCAAAGTCTCCTCCGTCTTTGTAATTTCTTTGTACGGGACATTCTGCTTCTTCAGCTTTGTTTTCAATGCATCAATGAGTCCGGCTTTATCTTCTTTATCCTCACCGTCCAAGTGCAGGAACGTGATAGATGCATCATTAAAAGTCTCGTAAAAGCGATTAGCCGTTTCGGAATAGAGATTGTCTTTGGGTACATTGAGCAGAAAGACATATGGATTATCAGTTGCATCTTCGCTTCTTGAAGAGAAAGGAAGTATTAATGGTACTTTCTTCCGAGCTGCAAAGTCTGAGGCAACAGGGATTTGTTCACTACTTACCGGACCAATAATAAGGTCAATAGTTGCCATCTCAGGTTTGTTCAGGATAGAGCCAAGTTCTTCATTCGGATTTCCTGCGTCATAAACGTAGAGGTTTACAGAAATGTTTTGGTTTTTCAGATTTTCAAGAGCTAACAAGAATCCTTCATAAAAGTCAATGAAACGAGCAGAGGAAGAGGTGGCATTCACCCCTGTTGTCGTTAGAAATGGAAGGATTAGTGCAACGTTGACTTCACCCATTTTTTTCGATTTCTGGAGAGCCTGAGCCACATTGATTGCTGGTTCAGGTGTCTGTGCCGATTTTATAGAAGTTGTAGTCTCAGTAGCCTCAGTTTCTGTTGTTGTCTCTTTGATGATTGTGTTTTTTATCTTGCGGCGATAGACGGGGATCAGAATACGTTGGTTTGCCTTGACTCCATTCTCTTTGAGCTCTGGATTGTATTCTATTATCTCAGCCGGTTTCATACCGAATTTTCGTCCGATGGAATATAATCCTTCTGATGTTTCAGCATGATAGATGTAGTATTCTGTACCGTTAATAGTTTCAGTGGGATAGTTTATATCTTGCGCCTGAATGGAACAAAGAGACGTAAGCAATAAAAACATCAATCCACAAAGAAGTTTTATTTTCAGCATATCGTTTTGCATTAGTCACTGTGAAATTAACTGCAAATATACAATTGTTCATGCAATTTATTAGTAAGTTTGCGTTGAAAAAGGAATATCAGAACTAAAATCAAATGAAACAGACTCTCCTGCTGACAGTGATGCTACTTATTACACGGATAACTTTCGGGCAGATCGGAATTATATCCGGTGTTACCCCTTCGAGTTTTACTCCTCCGGCTGTTACCGGCATCAATATCATTTATCTCTGTAATGGGATGGGGGATGTCACACTTACTTTTTCGGGCAACGCGCCTGTCAATATAACCTGGAGCAGGTATAAAAACGCCTTGTCTGACGCTGTAGTGCTGAAAAGTGAGAGTTCGGTCACTGCATCCTCTATTACCGGACTTCAGGAAGGGTACGGATATGTGCTGAATGCCGGTGGGAAGCAGACCTGTGTGTGGCTCATTGATTATACGCTGTATCCCGTCTCTTTTCAATCACTGACATTCGATACGGATACCTCTTTGGTTGATCTTTGCAGCGTCAGTAAATTGCTGCTCAAGATGACAGCTCCGGAATTGGTTTACTATACAGCAGGAGGCACAAAACAAACGCTGAACCGTGAGTTTACCCTTCTCTATGATCAACTGGAGTGGAACACAGAGACATCTCAATACAAAAAGGTACAGGAGACTCAGAAGGAGATTCTTACAGCTCCTCAAGCTACAATATTTGCAGGTGCTCCCTACTGCTCTACTACTTTTACAATTCAAGGCGATCAGTTTGCAACAGCGCTAGGTGCTCAGCAGACAATCTCTTCTGCTGTTTATCAGCCTTGGGCAGTAGTCACAAATCCTACCACAGTTACTGAAGTGCGTGATAATCCCAATGAAACAAAGGATGAAGTAGAGCTAGGTGGTTCCGGACCGGTAAAGATTGATTTTTCCGCCAATGCCAATGAAGAGGCAATCAATCAGTATGAGTGGGAGATTTCTGATGAGAGTAGTTTCTCTAAAGTTACTCTTCGCTTTGCTAGTCCGACGATGAATTCGTTGTCGCACACTTTTACCGAAGCAGGAAGTAGTTATGTCAGGCTGATTGCAAGCAACAAATATTGTGTCGATTCTGCCACGGTGTTTACTGTGCAAATCAGTGACTCGTTTCTGGATGTTCCCAATTTCTTTACTCCGGGCAAGACTCCGGATGTCAATGACGAGTTTAAAGTGGTTTACAAGTCTATTGTTAAGTTTCATGGAGCTATCGTCAATCGCTGGGGAGTCAAGCTCTTCGAATGGAACGATCCTGCAAAAGGATGGGATGGCCGGTATAATGGGAGTTATGTAAAGCCGGGAGCATACTTCTATTTCATCGAAGCCACAGGCTCCGATGGTAAGAAGTATAGTCTGAAAGGCGATGTTAATATTCTGACGACCGACTGACCACTGTTGCTGTAGCCTGATTGGTTGGCATCAGAAGGATATCTGCTATCTGAACATGAGCAGGAGCGGCTGCCGCAAAATAGGCAGTTTCGGCGATATCTTTACCTGTAAGAGGTTGCATGCCCTGATAGACAGTATCCGCTTTCTTTTTATCACCGCGAAAACGTACGACACTGAAGTTTGTTTCGACCATCCCCGGACGGATGTTAGTCACCCGTAACGGTGTATCGACAAGATCAATGCGCAGTCCATCGGAAAGCATCTTGACGGCAGCTTTAGTCGCGCAATAGACGCTGCCTCCGGGATACGCGTATTCACCTGCGATCGAACCGATATTGATGATGTGACCGCGTTGTCTTTGAATCATTCCGGGTACGATGAGGTGGGTCATGGTTAATAATCCTTTGACATTGGTGTCAATCATGACATCAGCATCTTCCAGATTGACATTCTGCTCTTTTTCCACACCGATCACCAATCCCGCGTTATTGATCAGCACGTCCACCTTTTCCCATTGCTCGGTAAGAGACTCGATGGCTTTAGTTGCTGCTGCTTTATCGCGTACATCAAACGGAAGTTCAAGAATATTGATTTTGTACTTCTCATAAAGCCGCTTTCCCAAAGCAGATATTTTAGCTGCATTGCGGCTGTTGAGTATCAGACTTGCACCTTGCTCAGCAAATTTCTCTGCGCACGCTTCGCCGATGCCACT
>DATCIB010000070.1:0-9192 GCA_036508045.1 Bacteroidales bacterium | reverse complement strand
AATGCTCTTCATTGGACCTGAAAAGAATAGTCTCACATTATAATTGGAAAGTAAGAATGGATTTAATGAGTCGCATCGTTGACAAGGCAAAAGCTAAGCCACAACGAATCATATTGTCAGAAGGAACAGAAATCAGGACGCTTCAGGCTGCCGAACAGTTGCTGAATGATCAGGTAGCAGAGGTTATTTTAATTGGTAATCCAGATGTTATTAAAGGAATCGCAACGGAGCGTGAGTGGCGTAATCTTGCAAAGGCAGTTATTATTGATCCTGAAAACCACGAGAAGAAACAACTGTATACCGAATTGCTCTTCGAACTTCGTAAAGCGAAAGGCATGACCATGGAAGAAGCTGAGACCTTGGTGAAGAACCCGTTGTATCTTGCTTGTCTGATGATTAAGAATGGAGATGCTGATGGCGAAGTGGCAGGAGCCATAAATACAACCGGCAATGTGCTAAGACCTGCTTTCCAGATTATCAAAACATTGCCCGGTGTTAAAGTCATTTCCGGAGCATATCTAATGTTCATTCCCAATAAATCATACGGTGAAGATGGGTTGCTAATATTCGCAGACTGTGCGGTTAATCCTGTACCAACTGCGCAGGAAATGGCTGAGATTGCTATTTGTACGGCAAAAACTGCTCGTGATATTGCCGGTATTATTGAACCTCGTGTAGCAATGCTTAGCTTCTCAACGAAAGGTAGTGCCAGTCACGAAGTCGTTGATAAGGTAGCAGAGGCAACAGCTATTGCCCGCGAATTGAGTCCTAGTTTAATTATTGATGGTGAGATGCAGGCAGACACCGCACTTGTACCTTCTGTCGGCAATACAAAAGCTCCCGGAAGTCCTGTTGCCGGAAAGGCAAATATTCTGGTATTCCCTTGTCTTGAGGCAGGAAACATCGGATACAAACTTGTGCAGCGTCTTTCCGGAGGCGAAGCAGTAGGCCCAATCTTGCAAGGAATAGCAGCTCCGATCAATGATTTGAGCCGTGGGTGTTCATGGGAAGATATTTATAAGATGGTGGCTGTTACAGCCAATCAGGCGATCGGAATTAAATCAAGAAAATAAAAATAAGATTATGAAGATATTAGTGTTAAACTGCGGTAGCTCTTCCATCAAATACAAGATGTTTGATATGGAGACTAAGGACCTTATAGCACAAGGTGGTATCGAAAAGATCGGATTGCAAGATTCTTTCTTGAAGATGACAAATGCAAAGACTGGTGACAAAGTTGTTATTAGCAGAACAATTATTGAACATACTGCTGGTGTTGAATTGATCTTTAATGCGCTGATAAGTAAGGAATATGGCTGCATCACTTCTTTGAATGAAATAGGTGCAGTAGGTCATCGAGTAGTGCATGGTGCAGAGAAGTTTAATCAATCTGTCCGTATTGACAAAGAAGTAAAGGATATGATTACGAAGTGTGTAGATATTGCTCCGCTTCATAATCCAGCCAATCTGAAAGGTATTTCTGCCGTGGAGGCCATTTTACCACATGTACCTCAAGTAGCCGTTTTTGATACTGCCTTCCATCAGACCATGCCGGACTATGCATATATTTATCCACTGCCATATTCTTTATATGAGAAGTATGGTGTACGACGTTATGGATTTCACGGTACATCTCACCGCTATGTTTCTAACAGAGCCTGTGAATTCTTAGGAATTCCTCTTGTAGGATCTAAGATTATCTCTTGTCACATCGGTAATGGTGGATCTATTACTGCCATAAAAGACGGAAAAAGTATTGATACGAGTATGGGATTTACACCTGTGGAAGGATTGATGATGGGCACTCGCTGTGGAGATGTGGATGCCGGTGCTATTTCTTTTGTCATGTCAAAAGAGAATTTAAACTCGACGAGTATCTCTAACATGATCAATACGAAAAGTGGATTGCTTGGTGTATCAGGTGTTTCCAGTGATATGCGTGAAGTTCAGAAAGCTATTCAAGGTGGTAATAAACGTGCAGAGTTAGCGGAGAAAATGTATTACTATCGTGTCCGTAAATACATTGGAGCTTATGCCGCTGCATTAGGTGGTGTTGATGTAATCATATTTACAGGGGGTGTTGGCGAGAACCAATATAATGCACGACAGGCAAGTTGTGAAGATCTTGAGTTTATGGGTGTCAAACTGGATATTGAAAAGAATAAGACAGTTCGTGGAGAAGAAGCTATCATCTCAACTCCCGATTCAAGAGTGAAAGTTGTTGTCATTCCTACGGATGAGGAACGGATGATTGCACTGGATACAGTTCGCGTTTTGTCATAATACTGATAAGAGGAAAATAAAGGACGGTTTGTGGTTAGCCACAGACCGTTTTTTATTTTCCTCTTATCCATGACATCACATTTGCCGGCGGACGCTCATTGGCTAGTTCATTGGCCATAAATTTCATATATGGAGTGACGTGATGATAGTAAGAACGATATCCTTCACAGAGATAATTCAGACCTTCCTCTCCGTCTGTGGTTACAGAAAATCGGTTTTTTGGACACTCCCCATTGCATAGTTTCAGAAAAGGACATTCTTTGCATTGACCCGGGAGAAGCCGTTTCTTATCTAGTCCGAAGTTTAGTTGTTTTGATGAAAGCATCATCTCTATCAGAGAAGACTTATATATATTACCCAGTTTGTAACCTTCAAAGACAAAGTGGTCACACGCATATAAGTCACCATTGAACTCCATTGCGGTGGCATGTCCACATTCCTCTGCATAGATGCAGGCTCCGGGAGGGACTCCAACCATATTGGCCAGAGTGGAATCAAATAATTGTATATAATATTCTCCCACATCATTTAATACCCACTCATCAAAGATAGTATTGTAGAAAGATCCGAAGTCCTTAGGGATTACATTCCAGGAACCTGGTTGGCCAACTTCCGGATCGTTTACAGAAAGAAGCTTCTGATCCACAGAGATGCGCTCCACAATTGGGCTGAACTGCATATATTTGCTACCAATCTCTTTCAGAAAATGATAGACCTCCAGTGGGCGTTTGGAATTGTAATCATGTATGACCCCCATCGTGTTAAACTCCACTCCGTGTTTCTGCAATAGTTCAATGCCTCGCATCACTTGACGGAAAGTACCCATGTCACCTTTGTTCTTTCGGTAATGGTCATGAATATCCTCCGGACCATCAATGGATATCCCAATCAGGAACTCATTATCTTTGAAGAAGCGACACCAGTCATCATTCAGCAGTATACCATTTGTCTGAAGTGCATTCTGAATCCGCTTACCACGACCGAGTCTATGTTGTAATTGTATGGTCTTCTTATAAAAGGAAATATCTCGGAGCAATGTTTCTCCTCCATGCCAGGTAAATAGCACGTCAGGAGAAGGTTGTGACTCAATATACATCTCCGTAAACTTCGCCAGAAGTTCGTCACTCATCTGATAGTTCTTCCGGTTTGGATACAATTGATCTTTCTCCAGATAATAACAGTAGGAGCAATTGAGATTGCAAATAGCTCCTATCGGCTTAAGCATTACATAGAGCGGATATTCGAGCGGATTAAATGCAACTGTTTTCTTCACTTCTCAGCAGATTGTTGTTTAAAAGATTTTTTCATCTTCTCCATGAGTTTATCTTTTACAGCAGCAAGATTGTGTAGCTCTGCCGGATCCTTCTTTGTATTATAAAGCTGATACCCTTTGTTGTTGCCAAGTTCTGATTTTGTATCTGTATCCGTAGCGGCCCCATTATGTGGTGGTATCATTAGAAAATCGCCTTCTTTGAAAGCCAGTCTACCAGATGCTTCAGTTACAAGACTGGTACGTCCCTTCTTGCTTTTGCCTAGAAAAGCGTTTATGTGGTTTTCAGAATCCAGACCTTCAGGTAGCTCTTCCCCAAGAAAGGATGCGAATGATGATAACAGATCCATCTGACAAACCATTGCATCAGAAGTCTCTCCGGCCGGAACCTCTTTTGGCCAGCTAATAATAAAAGGAACATGTGTGCCCCCCTCAAACAAGCTGTATTTGCCTCCTCTATAGGGTCCGGCAGGTTTGTGGTTATGTTGATCAGCCAGTTCCTGAGCCTGGTCTTTGTAGCCGTCATCCAGCACCGGACCATTGTCGCTGGAGAAGATGATGATTGTGTTATCTGCCAGTCCCATGGATTGGAGATAAGCGGTAAGTTGTCCGATGCACCAGTCTGCTTCCAATACAGCATCTCCACGAGGGCCCATACCAGACTTTCCGACAAAGTCGCTGTGAGGAGCACGAGGCACATGAGGTTCGTTCAGCGCGTAATACAGGAAGAAAGGAGTTTCTTTGTTCTCAGCAATAAAAGATTTTACTTTATCCAGAAATACAGAAGCCATTGTTTCGTCTTTCCACAGAGCCTTCTTTCCACCTTTCATAAATCCGATACGTGAGATGCCATTGACGATACTCATGTTGTGTCCATGACTCGGATACATCTTGAGCAACTCAGGATTATTAGCTCCGGTAGGTTCTCCATCAAAATTCTTTTGATAACTTACAGAAATCGGATCGTTTGGATCCAGATTATCCACTTTCCCATTTTCCACATAGACACAGGGCACTCTGTCATTCGTTGCACCCATGATATAGGAATAGTCAAATCCGATTTCAAAAGGTGAAGGTTTGATCGTCTCATTCCAATTAATTGTCCCATTTCCAAGGCCCAAATGCCATTTTCCAACTACTCCTGTGGAATAGCCTGCTTGACGGAAGAGTTTGGGTAGTGTCGGTTGTGTCTCAGTGATAATCAGTGGAGCGTCGCCAGGAAGAATACTTACCTGTTTTCTCCAAGGATACATGCCGGTTAGTAGTGCGTAGCGACTGGGCGTAGATGTGGCAGAGGTGCAGAATCCTTGATTAAACCGTAATCCGCTGTTTGCTAAGGCATCAATACAGGGAGTTTTTAAGGTTTTGGAGCCATACAAACTGACATCTCCGAATCCTAGATCATCTGCAAGAATGACAATCACATTTGGTTTTTCTCTTTTGTTCTCCTTAGCTTGCACTCCAAGTAGAGAAGAAAGTGCCATTAAGGAGAGAGCTCCTTTTTGTCTGCTGCATTGAATCATAAGAAGTATTTAATAAAGGAAGCGAACCGGAGTTATACACTCCGGTTCGCTCTGAAGGGTAAAAACCGATTATTTAAGGGCGAAGTTTGTGCTGTTTATAGCTTGTCTGAAAGCCATAACGCCATTATGCGACATCTCAACTTCGGTCATGTTTGTACCGGTATAAACCATCGCTGTGTTGTCAGAAGTAAATTGAAGCAACAGCACACTTTCATTTCCTGATACAGCAGTCCAAGACTGGTTTTCTGCATTGTACACAAGATTCATTTCCTGCTTTGTGGTTTCATTCGTAATCTTATAACCATTTTCCATAGTCATTACCTGATACTTGGCTTTCTCACCAGTAACTTCTTTCACTTCTCCTGCTTTTACAACAGGATTTTCACCTGTCCAAAACTCAATAGAGTTAAATACGACAGCATCTACAAAGATGGAAATAGAATAAATCGGTACAATATTCATTGCAATGAATACTACCTCATTGACAAACTTGTCACCTATTGTTTTGTTCCATTCCAGCACTTTATTGGTCAGGGTGAAGGAACCTAAACATGAACTCAATAATGTTGTTGCACCTAATAAAGCTGCAATTCCTACTGTTAAATACGATTTTCTCATAGTTTTTAATTTTGATTGTAAAATATGTGATACAAATATAATGAATTCTTGTCTCTGAACCCATTAATCACAGATTCTTTTCCCGTGTTATACTCATTAATCTTCACTTTTGAAATGAAACACTACCAATATAATCTCCTATTATGGATTATCTACTTAATAATGAGCCTTACAATGTGACTATGATAGAAAAATGCGTATTTTTGTATTGTTGAATATACATTTAATTTGGCGAAGATGAGAAAGCGTCAGCAAATTCTATTTCTGGTTTCGATTATTTGTACGAGCCTTGTTATCGGAGGTTTCTGTTACTCGTGCTGGGAAGGAAGTAAAATGTCCTCGGAGAATCTTCGTATGATTGTCTTTTCCGATATCCATTACATGGCTCCCGGACTGATTACGCAAGGGAGAACATTCAACCGCTATGAGGTAGCTTCCGGAAGGTTAGCAGAGGCGAGTGCCCCGCTTTGGAAAATAGCTTCTTCCCGGATTATTAGTTATCCGGAGGAGATTGTTTTGATTTGCGGTGATTTGTCCAATAACGGAGAGAGGCAGAGTCATGTTGAATTTGCACAATCGTTGCGTGAGCTGGAACGATCCGGTAAGCGAGTGTTTGTAGTTCCCGGCAATAACGATATTCAAAACTCATGTGCTGAAGCTTATCGAGGAGATACCCTTTTCCCCGTTCCAACTGTCAGCAAAATAGATTTTACATCTATATATTCAGATTTTGGATATGCTGAGGCAATATCCCGGGACAGTAATTCACTTAGTTATGTGGCCCGGCTCAATCGTAAGAACTGGTTAATTGTTATGGACTTGTGCAACTTTGATCCAGCTACCAATGTTACGAAAGGTGCGGTTAAACAAGAAACAATAGACTGGTTTGCCGAACAACTGGATAAAGCCAAGCAGCAAAAGATCCGGGTCATAGGGATGTCTCATTATGGCATTATCGAACATTTTGATAATCAGAAGAATACATTTCCTACTTCTTTGGTCGATGATCATCGACGTTTTGCCGATTTCTTGGCGGATAAAGGAATGAATATACTTTTTACCGGACATTTTCATGCGATGGATATCACCCGTTTTACATCTCTCAATCGTAAAGAGTTATTCGAAATAGAAACGGGTGCAATGATTGCCTCTCCTTTTGGTTTTCGACGTATTGAGATGGATGGTAGCAAAGTAAATGTCTTTACCGAATCGTTGGTTGAGGATCCGGAGATTCGTTCTTTTGGGAAAGATCCGGATAGCGTTTATCAGAAATTGATGATAGAATCGTGTAAAGCATTACTGCAACGTCCACCTTATTCTTTCAATGAACTTTTGTCCGAACTGACTGCACCTGTTGTTGCCGGAGCGATGATAGCACATTACAAAGGGGATGAAAAGCCCAATCCCTCTGTTGAGGCTATTATCCGGATGCTCAAATCGCTCAATGTAAAGACGGATATGGAATTTCTTCATTCGCTGTATCTGGATCTTCCTCCGGGAGATAACCAAGTGATACTGGAGCTCCCTGCCAACTAACAGAAGTCATACTAAACCGAAGATATTTTCGTCCTTATGAACGCAGTCAAACATCATCACTTTTTCAAAGATCGTAGTACCCTCAGAAGTGGTACTTCGTCCATTTAGTTGAAAGCTATATCTAATCCAAGTGATGTGTATGGTCCCATTCATTGGATAATAGGTGTAATTGATACCGGTCACTTGAATACCCTCACTCAACACAGAACCGGGATGAGCAATGCGGGTTATAACTCTTTGGAACTAAGATTACGGCTTGTCTGTAGCCGATACAAGCACTTGTTTTCGTCTGTGCCATGAATATCAGCCATTTCTTGCTTGATATCTTTTGCCATCTGATAGGAAGAAAAGTATTCTTCATCAGGTTGCAAAGTTTATCATTCCCCGACTCATTATTCATTTCGTGCCGCAATATAGCTATCTTGTGCCACGAGATAGCTATTTTGCGGCACGAGATAGCTATTTTGTGGCACAATATAACTAATGCATCCTTGATGCTGACTTTTATCTTCTGGGTTGGGCTATTTATGTCCCTTTATTAAAAAGACTTTTCTCCTTGATTGGTTCACAGACTCTAAAAGAGTATTTCTAAAAAGTCAGGTTGTGTAGCGGAATTGAGTCAGATATTGACTCTTTTATCTTACTCTGTTATTAGTAGACGATCTTTCATCGAAAGAATAGTGAGGGTATAAGATGAGATTGCAGTAGGATCGAAAGGTTGTTTGTTACCGCATGAATTTGGAAAATGAATGAATCTTACGCACGTAAAAGGCAAATAAAAGGCTCTTCTCAAAGCGCTCAGGGATATGTGTTGTCACAGAATGAGCCAGATTGGATTGCCTGTCTGCAACCATTTCTTTTCTCATTTTACGAAAATCGGATCGGGCTTTGACTACTGCCTTGAAGTTCTTCCAGTCCGCAAGCAACAAGAATCTGACCTCTGCCAATGTATCAAGCCACCAGCGAATCCGCATGACCGACTTCAATTCGTCTTCCGGCAGGTTCTTATAAAGCATCAGTAAGTTGTTGCGGAAATTCAGATACGTCTTGAATGGGCTTCCTTTCTGCAAGGTTCCTCCACCAACATGATAGACAATGCTAGAGGGAATGCAAACGATTGCTTTGCCTCTGGAACGAAGTCGCCAGCAAAGGTCAATCTCTTCCATGTGAGCAAAGAAACGAGCGTCTAGTCCGCCTACGAGTTTATAATCCGCATTACGTATGAGCAGACAGGCCCCTGTAGCCCAAAAGATAGAGGCGATGTCATCATATTGTCCGTGATCCTTTTCTGTGACATGCATGATGCGTCCGCGACAGAATGGGTATCCATATTTGTCAATATAGCCACCGCAAGCACCTGCATGCTCAAACTTCTCTTTATTATAATATGCCCGAACTTTTGGCTGGCAGGCAGCTACCTCCGGGTGTTGTTGCATATAGTCGGTGAGGGGTTCGAGCCAGTGTTTAGTCACTTCCACATCCGAATTTAGTAACAGTAGATACGGATTGTCCAGCTTACTTAAGGCGCGGTTATAGCCTTCGGCAAATCCATAATTCTTCTCAAGTTGGATGATTGGCAACTGTGGATACTCTTTTTGCAGAAAAGCCACAGAGTCATCTGTCGATGCATTATCAGCAACGATAATATCTGCCAGTGATTCAGAGGTGTGCTGTATCAGATCCGGCAGAAACTGGCTGAGAAACTTTTTCCCATTCCAATTAAGAATGACAATTGCAACCTTTTTCATTGTCCGCTATTCACTTCGTGTTTGTGTTTCCACCGTTTATGAGTCCAAAGCCAGTAAGCAGGATCGCGCTGAATAGTCTTTTCCATCAGTCGCGCATACAACTCTGTAATTTCAAAGTCCGGCATTTCATTGGGTCGATCAGTCATCATAACAATTGTAGACTCGTAATAACCTCGTTTGATTTTGCGTACATCCGAATATACCAAAGCAGAGT
>DATCIB010000069.1:0-6145 GCA_036508045.1 Bacteroidales bacterium | reverse complement strand
AGCCGTTTACTTCAGATCTGTAAGCCGAATGATCCTTCAGTAATTACTATCAACTAAATAAATAACATGAGACGATTTATTATTTCAATCGCTGTACTGTGCGCCACAATGAGTTATGCACAAGATACAAAGACAACGATTAGTCTGAAACCGGATGAAGCCAAAAATATTATCAACAGAAATATCTATGGACAGTTTTCCGAACACTTGGGAAGTTGTATCTATGGAGGGTTATGGGTGGGAGAAGATTCTCCGATTCCTAACACCAAAGGATATCGCACCGATGTCTTAAACGCATTAAAGGCTTTGAAGATTCCTGTCATGCGCTGGCCGGGAGGTTGCTTTGCGGATGAATATCACTGGGTGGACGGAATCGGCCCCAAGGAGAATCGTCCGAAGATGGTCAATAACAATTGGGGAGGCGTGGTAGAAGATAACAGTTTCGGAACACATGAATTCCTGAACCTGTGCGAACTACTAGGCTGCGAACCCTATATTAGTGTAAACGTAGGAAGTGGTTCCGTCGAAGAGATGGCCAAATGGATCGAATACATGACCTCTGCCGGCGATAGTCCAATGGCCAATCTGCGCCGGGAAAACGGTCGTAAGGAACCCTGGAAGGTAAAATACATAGGTGTCGGAAATGAGAGCTGGGGTTGTGGTGGCGACATGCTTCCGGAGTATTATGCCGATGTCTTCAGACGATATGGAGTCTATGCCCGCAACTATGATGGCAACAAACTGTTCAAGGTTGCCTGTGGTGCGAGCGATTATGACTTTAACTGGACGGAAGTGCTGATGAAAAACGCCGGTGGCAAGATGGACGGACTTTCTCTCCACTACTATACGGTGGCCAACTGGAACAGTAAAGGTTCGGCTACCGAATTTAAAGAGAACGACTACTACTTTACAATCGGTAAGGCGGTAGAAATAGAAGATGTGATTCAGAAGCACATTGCAATCATGGATAAATATGACCAGAAGAAGCGTGTGGGACTGATGGTCGACGAATGGGGCACCTGGTTTGACGTGGAACCGGGCACCAACCCGGGATTCCTCTTCCAGCAAAATACATTACGCGACGCCATGGTGGCAGCCCGCTCATTAAATATCTTCCAGAGATATTGCGATCGCATCCAGATGTCCAACATTGCTCAGGTAGTCAATGTATTGCAGGCAATGATCCTGACAAACAAGGAGAAAATGGTATTAACCCCCACCTATCATGTGTTTGACATGTACAAAGTGCACATGGATGCCACAAGTATCCCTATGGAGATTACAACGCAGACTAAATCCATCCGCGATCGTAATGTCGCTATTGTCGATGGGACTGCATCAAAAGACAAAGAAGGTCTTGTCCATATCTCTCTGGTAAATATCGATGTTCAGAACGCTCAAGAGGTATCTATAGACCTGAAAGGAATAGAAGCTTCCAAGGTGACAGGAACCATTCTGACCACCAAAGAGATTACAGACTGCAACACGTTTGACAAACCTGAAGTAGTAAAACCGGTGGCGTTCAATGCTGCAAAGATCAGCAAAGGCATCCTGACAGTAAAACTTCCTTCAAAGTCAATCATAACACTGGAACTGAAATAAGTTCTGGTGGTTGTCTTTTAATTCATCAACGGACTCACACAATAGGTGCTTCCGGCTTTTGTTGAAAACGAATATATATCTCCGACATTACGAACAGAAACCTTTCTCCCATCCTCTGTAACCTGAATAGCTCTTCCTTTCCATGGATTATTCAGGTTACAGAGATTACCTTTCTCACTACATATCTTTAGATTCGAGACTGTAGATCCATCGTAATCAGCCGAGACCAGAAAAGCACCCTTTGTACGCAACCGGGTAAAAGAAGCGGGTGATTTTATCCAATCGGGAAACAAATACAAGGTACTATTTAGCGTTTGCAGCATCATGGAATTGATAGTCTCGATAACGGTGGTTTTCTCCGCGCAATGATGCCCGTCCACAATCAGGAAGTTCGGTTTGGCACTGGATATAAGTTCTTTCATCTTCTGGACGATTATATCAGGATCAAAGCCTATTCGGGCAGCCATCACAAAAGCACTCAATCCCAATTCATTCATTGTACCCGTAAAGCCATTTTGTGAAACCTGATAATAATCCACCGTGTTTCTTGCAATCTGGAGCATCTCAGGATTAGAAAGCAGATTCAACACCTCACATGGATATACCGGATGCATTTGTATCATGTGATTCGGCAGATCCCACCCGGCTTCGTTCTTTGCAAAAACCGGCAATCCATTATTTGGAGTCTTTGTGGGTTGTATTACCTTGTATTTGGGCAGGTGAGAGAGGATATCCTGCCATAACGCTCTGCGGTTTTTATCCACATTCAACTGTTTACTATACTTCAGAAGCAAACGAAAGGTCTGCTCTACAAATCCCAAATCTGAAGGGGGGTTCAGATCCCACGAACTTTCATGCGCGCCCGTCGTTATCGAATAGCGGTAAGAATCACCAAATGGCTCTTTTTGCATATAGTCTTCATAGAAATCACCACATTCGCGGATAAAAGGATATGCCCTGTTCCTCAGAAAATCCACATCACCGGTATACTCATAGTACCAGCTGAAAAGAGGAACATTGAACGGAGCGTTCATGGTTTGCTGCCAATAGTAATTATAGGGAACACCAATACCAAGGCCTCCCACCAGAAAAAGAACCCCTCTGCACGATTTGCCGGCCCATGAAGGGTGCATACTGCCCATATCTGTTTGCGCCCGTTTTTTACCATCCGGCACAATGGATTCGATGAACTGAAAGAAAGGCATGGCAAGTTCAGGGCGGTTGGCAGAAAACACACTGTAAAAACCGGCCTGGCTGTTATAATTCAGATGAATATCACCATGGTACATCATGGAATCATTCATATTCCAGACACCATACATCCCTCCACAGGCTGGTGAGTGTTCATTGTAGCCAGAAGCAAGCAGATAAATGGAGGACAAATAATGACGGTTGAGCAAATCATCATTGGTTTCCACATAGGAGCGGCTCCACATATCTTTCCACCATGCTGCTTTTCTATTCTTTAACTGTGTAATACTATCAATATTCAAACTTTCTAACCGTTGGCAGGCGATGGATAATCTGGCATCATTCATTTTTCCACCACCGGAAACGTAGGTCGTCACACGCACCGTATCCATCTTTGTAAAAACAAATGAAGAATTGATCCGCGATCCGGAGAGTCTCCTAAGGAGTGGAGTCGCACCCAAAATCCGGGTCGACAAACCCGCCTTAGAGATCCATCTGACATCTCCTGTTTTGGATTGACGCGTCACTTGGGCTACCAGATTGTTTACTTCAGACGCCGTTGTATATGTAACTGTAGCACTGTCCACAAAGGTTTCAACGGAGACATTCACCGGAGTTGGGGAAGTCGTCGTAAGTTCTGTAACAACTATGTTTTCATTCACAGAGATCCAGCTTTTCATTTTCACAGGTTGAGAAGTACCGGTAGTCATTCGTAATTCGTTGCCCAACTGGTCCATCTGATAATTAAATCCGGTGGAAACAGGTGAATTTACAATAATGCTTATACCACCAACAGGCAAAGCCGCAGGTCCGCTACCTGCCCAATCGTTCCAACCATCCGTCACAAAGTCCACTTTCGAGAGGCGTAAAGTCTGACTGTTATCTGAAGTATGGCAAACGATCCCTACATCGCCGTTGCCCATATAGGGTCCAACCGGAGCATGGTTTGTCTTAATACTGCTATAGCTGAATGGTTTCTCCCATATAGCGGTGAGCAGCCCCCTTTTCTGTTCAAAATAAAGAGAGTCTTTCCTGGACTGATTTGCTGCAACTATGTCATTTCCGGTTTTCGTCAATGATCCCGGTACAGATTCATTCGCCGAGGATCCGATAAACTGCAACATATTGTGTTGTGAATAGGGAAAAAGGCAACAGAACAGAAAACTAAAGAAGAAAGTCTTTTTCATAGATTTATCAGTATATGAAATGAACGGATTCCAGAAAGGAAACCAGTCACAATGGATTATCAGGGAGCTTTACGAACTACTTATCACCGGCAAAAATAGTCATTTCATCCCGGTATCAAACTTTTCATTGCTTTTTTCTTCTCTAAACCATAACTCTGTTCTGCTTCCTCTGTAAACGATAGAAGTGCAATCATTACATCTGTTTATCAGGATAGCTAAGGTTGCCTATGCGATGCTTTGGCTAGCGGCATAAAAAGAGACAGCAACAAGGGAAGTCCCTGCTGCTGTCTGTGATTTATGGATATGAGAACCTTTTAAGAGGTTATCACTCACGCATCAAATTGCTGTTACTTAAGTGAATGCTTTACAGGAACTATCATGAAATTAAATTCATAGTCTGCAAATGGCACACGATACTTCTCGATTGGAAGAGTACCCCAACTTGTAATACAGCCCAAACCCATCTGAACCTTGTCGATGCACAGGTTGGTAAAATCACCTTCGGCTAACTCAGTCGGGTGACGTTGATCCTTATCTGTACCATCATCCAGTGTTTCTATGTCATAGTTCAAAGCCGATGCCGAGAACGGAACCTCAGAAACAAACATCAAACCATTGCCACTGCCATTGATAACCTGGTACCAACGAAGATCAGTCTTGTTACCGGTCTCTTGCGGACGGATATACGGATAGAATTGTTCTTTCACGGTCTGAGAATACTTGCCCAGGAAGGTTACATTGTTACGGTCACTGTAGTTCTCCTGTGGCCCTCTACCATAATACTCTACCTTATCAAAGCTCTTCGGCATCTTCATCCGCATACCAAAACGGAACATATTGGAAACTCTCTGTGATGTGTCGGTGACAGCCATCTTCTCGGTAACCTTGATGGCACCGTTGATATCTATAGCATAGGTCATAGACATCTTAGCCGGCATCGGACTCATGGTATATTCAGCCTTGATGATGACTGTCGTACCTTCCACCGAATTAGACAAAGACTCTAGTTTTAAGCCAGGATTCCACCAATCAGCATATTTTCTTTGCAGGCTCGCACCAAAATCATTATCAGTCGGTGCACGCCAGAAATTAGGCTGCAACACACTCCCATCTTTCAAGAGTTCAAAGCCGTCAACCACGTATTTTGAAAGAAAACCACTACGTCTGTTGAATTCAATTTGATAATTAGCAGTTGCAATGTTCAGATAATTATTGTCATTATCTTTCACAACAGGAAGTTTTACTTCTTCATTTGGATTGGCCAACATGCAGCAAGGAGCAGTTCCTTCAGATTGTGCAGCAAGCGGACGAACCACCAACTGATCTTTCGCTACCTGAAAACCTGCCGGAAGAAGCTGCTCTTTGTTCTTCAACTTATAAGCTACATTCAGCAGCAACTCAGCTTTCGGACATGCGGTAGCGACATTGTAGTTCAGTTTGACTGTAACTGTCTGATGAGCAGCCACATTCAGATCAGTAATTGTTCCAGTTTGTACAGCCTCGCCATCAGCCAGCAACTGCCATTCCATATAATAAGCGGAAAGATCACGGAAGAAGTTTTCGTTATACACTTTCACTTCACCTTTGGCAAGATCCACAGCAGTTGTCCAGATATTCTGATAGTAATATCCTACCTCATACATGTGTGGGTTAGGAATGCGTTCCGGACTGATAAGTCCATTGTTATTGAAGTTATTATCAGAACCATCATACGCGTTGAAGTCTCCACCATAAGCGAGTATCTTCACGCCTTCTTTGGTCGTCCAGTGAATAGCCTGATCCACAAAGTCCCAGATAAATCCACCCTGATAGTTCGGATACTTACGTATCAACTCCCAATATTCCTTGAATCCACCTTCAGAGTTACCCATCGCATGCGCATATTCACACTGGATCAAAGGTTTCGTCGGATTATTCTTACAATATCTCTCACATCCATTGTAGTCTGCATACATCGGACAATAAATATCAGTAAATTCGCTCATACGTGCTTGTTCATACTGCACCGGACGAGTAGTATCCAGAGCTTTGATCCATTTGTAGCAAGCCTCAAAGTTTGGTCCGAAACCGGCTTCATTACCCAATGACCAGAAGATAACGGCGGGGTGATTAATGTTACGTTGTACATTGCGTTGGTTACGTTCCAAATGAGCTTTCGCATAAGC
>DATCIB010000068.1:0-9373 GCA_036508045.1 Bacteroidales bacterium | reverse complement strand
CCAATCACGATGATGATGAATATGGAACGCCGTCACGGAGAGATGAAACCTGTCATTCAGAAAGCGTTGGTAAAACTCGATGGTGCTCCCTTCAAGGAATTTGCCGCACAACGTGAAGAATGGGCTATCTCTACTGCTTACATCTATCCGGGACCTATCCAATACTTTGGCCCGACTGAAGTATGCGACCAACCAACCAAAACGCTGACACTGGAACGTCAATAAGACTTAACGCAAAACAGTCCTACAGAATAAGATCCTTGTCCACTGAACAAAAAAGTGTGGCAAGGATCTTTTATTTAGACAGAAAACAATATCTTTGCCCGTCGAAGATATGACAAGAAATACCATGAAAAGCGGAAAAAGGGATGCCTATTTGGTTTACGAGTTTAAAAACAAAAAGCAATTGACGATAAACAATACACATGAAACTACAAAAAAAACACACAACATCGCTTACTAAGATGAAGGCGGTTTTTCTCCTGTCAATGACCTTGTTCTTTTCATTCAGTGCTCTCGGAGCAGTCGGAACAGGTAGCCTGGAAAGCAGATTCAATGTCCGGACTTTTGGTGCGAAAGGTGACGGGAAGACTTTGGATAGCCCTGCTATCAACAAGGCTATTGATGCAGCTGCCAAAGCCGGTGGTGGCACTGTATTCGTTCCGGCAGGAACCTATTTGAGCGGGTCAATCCACATGCAGAGCAACATCAATCTGTTCATTGACGCCGGAGCTACAATATTGGGTGCGCCACAAGAAATGAATGCTTATGATGAAACCGAATCTTACACCTTTGGCGGCTATCAGGACGGTGGACACAGTTATTTCCACAACAGCCTGATCTGGGGAGAGAACCTTACCAACGTTTTTATCACTGGCAATGGAATGATCAACGGTGGAGGCTTGACAAAGGATAGTGGTATTTTGGACAAAATGTGCGGAAATGACCATTGGGAAAAACCCGATTCAACCGTTATGCCTCCTGTGCGACTGGGCAACAAAGCCATCTCACTCAAGCTCTGCAAAAATGTATTGATTCGTGACGTCACGATTTTCCACGGTGGCCATTTTGCAATCCTCGCTACGGGCTGCGATAATATGACTGTTGATAACGTGACGATGGACACTAACCGCGATGGCATTGATATTGACTGTTGCAGTAACACGACCGTTTCCAACTGCCGCATCAATTCACCGAATGACGACGGCCTTTGTATCAAAAGCACCTATGCGTTGGGAGTGGTACGACTCACTGAAAATCTGACCATCGTAAATTGCCAGGTTTCTGGTTATAAAGAAGGTACCTTGATAGATGGTACTATGAAAAAAGGTAGAGATGCAACCGGTCGAATTAAGTTTGGAACAGAAGCAAGCGGAGGGTTTCGCAATGTCACCATAACCAACTGTACCTTCCGCTACAGCAGAGGAATCGCTCTGGAAGAAGTGGATGGAGGAATATTGGAAAACATCACTATCTCCAATATCTCAATGGTAGATGTAATAAACTATGCGATATACATCACAACCGGGAAACGCAACCGCACGCCCGGACTTACCACAGTTAGTCGCATGAAAAATGTTTTAATTTCTGATATCGTTGCCAGCGGCATTTCCAACTGGAGTGGTATTATTATCACGGGACTTCCGGAATGCCCCATTGAGGATTTACGGCTGGAAAATATTCGTTTGGTCTTTAATGGTGGCGGTACAAAAGAACAAGCCGACAAAATTCCCGACGAACTCGGCACGGATTATCCTGAGTTGCGCAAACCGGTATCTGCCTACGGAATTTTTGCGCGACACGTAAAGAACCTGGAACTGGCCAACATCACAACTAAGTTTGTGAAGGACGATCTGCGTCCGGCTGCCATGTTTTACGACATTCAGGGACTGGAAATTGACAACTTCAAGCCTCAAGTAGCTGAAGGCGTAAAGGCCGCTGTGTTTGGTGCCGATGTCAGCGGTGTTATCATTCGCAATTCACCTGCACTGGGGAAATGATCTGAATTCTTGGACACTTTTTAAATAACCAATCAATTTCAAACACATGAAACAACTCTCATTCAGAACTCTTCTGCTTCTACTCACTGTCACACTTATCGCAGGCAATGTTGCCGCCGCAAAGAAAGAGAAACAATCCCTGAATATAGTCTTCATAGGCAACAGTATCACCCAAGGCGGACTATTAGATAAAAACGATGCTCCCCCCGTATATACCTGTGAATACCTGCGATCGCTGAAAATGTTCAAAGCGGTCCGTTTCAGCAATCAGGGAGTCAGTGGCTCTACCACGGTCGATTTTCTCCCCATGACCAACAACCTTTTCACACGCACTGTCACAGCAGCCGATCTGTTATCCGTGGAAGAAGGAACACTCCTCTTTTCCATCAAACTAGGTACTAATGACAGTGCAGAGAAAGGACCTAACGGTTCACCGGTCAGCGACACTCAGTACTACGATAATATGAAAGGAATCATTGACAGCCTTCTGAGCAGATACCCCTCCAGTCTCATCGTCTTACACAGAGCAACATGGTACAGTCCCAATACGTACAACGGAGCCATCTACCTGAAAGCCGGGCTCAAAAGGCTCAACAGCTACACCCCTCAATTGGAACGTCTTGTAGCCTCCTATGCGCAGTCACATCCGGGCCATGTCTATCAGGGAGACACCGCAGCTTATGATTATTTCCGTATCAACTATGAAAAATATCTATTCCCCGAAGACGGTAATGCCGGTATCTTTTACCTGCATCCCAATAAAGAAGGAGCAAAGAAACTTGCTGCATTCTGGGGAAAAGGAATTGTAAAAGCATTGGAAAAGAGCACCGGTAAATAAAACCGGTCTCTTTCTTATTTATCCCACGCGGAATAAGGATATAGGATCAGGTTGCTGTTATAGTAGCGCGAATCACCCGTTACCTCCTCACCGACCCACTCAGGCAGATCTATATAGTAATCAACCTTGGGAAGTTCAATCTCGGCAATGATAAGTCCTTCATTATCTCCGTGAAAGACATCCACTTCCCAATAGAGAGAACCCCACGGTATTTGGTAACGACATTTATCAATCAGAGGACGTTCACAGAGATTCAGCATTTCGCGCGCATCATCGACAGGTATCGGATACTCAAACTCCGGCCTTACAGAGCCGACAGTCTCCCCTTTTACAGTCAGCGTTGCCTTACCTCCTGTTATACGTACACGCACGGTCTTCTCCTTCTGCGTCAACAAGAATCCCTGGACCATATCCTTGCCATAAATACTACTCAGGAAAGAAGATTTTTGCACAAGAAACTTACGTTCTATTTCCAATCCCATTTAGTTTTAGTTTTTTATTTGTTTTCTAATAGATGGTATCAAGACAAATCCCGGCAGTGTGCATAGCATCACCCAGACAAAGAATAACCGGTAGCCGATGGTTTCCTGAATCCATCCGGCAACCATACCCGGAAGCATCATGCCCAAAGCCATGAAAGCTGTGCAGATTGCAAAATGTGCTGTTTTATGTTCCCCTTCTGCAAAAGCCATCATATAAATTGTATAAGCAGTAAATCCAAAGCCATAACCGAGGTTCTCAATAGCCACACACAGATTAATCAGCCAGAGACTGGTCATCTGATCATACGCCATCCATATATAGACCACATCCGGCAAGTTGATGGCAATCACCATCGGCCAAAGCCAGGCCCGCAAACCGTAACGGGCTACCACAAAACCACCAAGCAGTCCGCCGAGCACCAGAAATATCACACCGACCGTACCATTGACCGTTCCTACCTGCGAAGTCGTGAGCCCCAGACCCCCCACATCCATGCTATCCAGCATAAACGGAGCAGCCAACATGCCCAGCTGCGACTCTGCCAACCGATATGTCAAGAGGAAAAGCAGCGCCAGACCAATCCCCGGTTTGCGAAAGAATGAACTGAATGTCTCCACAAAACCACCCATTATCTCCTTTGGGGTACTGGTACCCATCCTATCCTCCACCGGATACGGCAGCATCTTCTGATGATACAACGAAAAGCCAAAGAACATGACCGCCAAAACACCAAACACAACAGACCACGCAAAGTGCTCATCGCCGGTAGAAACTTCAAGAGCCCCCGCCAGCATGACCAGAGGCCCCTTACCCACTAAAGTGGCAATCCTGTAAAATGTATTTCTGATTCCGACAAAGAACGCCTGCTTGGTAGGATTGAGCCCAAGCATATAAAACCCATCCGCTGCAATGTCGTGTGTAGCCGAACTAAATGCCATGAGCCAGAAGAGTGCGAGACTCGACTGTAAGAAGAAGCTCCCGGGCAAAGTAAACGCCACCCCCGCAAAGCAAAAACCGATAAGCAGCTGCATCGCCACGATCCACCAGCGTTTGGTACGCATGATATCCACAAAAGGACTCCAGAGAGGTTTGATTACCCACGGCAAGTACAGCCACCCCATGTACAGAGCAATATCCGTATTGGAAAGCCCCAACTTCTTGTACATAATGCCTGCAATGGTCATCACAGCCACATAGGGAAGACCCTCCGCCACATAAAGCGAAGGCACCCACGCCCACGGTCTGTTCTTTCCCTTTACGACCTCACCGTCCTGTCTATCCATGGTATCAATAACGTTTCACAATGTCGACTCCAGTATAATAATGCTTTAATATCTCCTGATAGGAGAAACCTTTCTCACCCATCACAGCCGCCCCGATCTGACACAGCCCCACGCCATGCCCCCATCCCCGGCCTTTCAATAAGAAGGACATCTCATCCTCCACTTCCTCTTTAACCACCGTAAAAGCCGAACTATACAAATGCGATTCGGACAAAGCATGCCGTATCTCCAGTTCCTTACCAATTATCATCGTACGGAGCGTACCTACAATCTGCAAACGGATGATCCTTCCCGAAACGCCCCTATCCAGCGGCACAAGGTCCGTGATCGTGCCAAAGTCAATACCTGTACGTCGGCGCACCAGTGCAGAGAGTTCCTGCTGAGCATAGCGCACCTCCCACTTAAAGAAGCCATGCGTCTCCTGGTCGTAATCATTCAGCACTTGTTCCAGGATTTCCGCATCTGACGTATCGCAGAGCGGCATTCCGTAAGGATTAGGGTTACACTTCACAGGCGCCAGATATGGATGCGGGGTTTCATCCCAGCAATTCTCATACTTCTCACTCATTCCACCGCAGCACTTTGAGAAACGCGCATCGCATATCTCAGAGTCATACACCAGCACCTCTCCGCGCGTGTCATCCACCGCCTTCATGACTTTCTCGTTATCCACACGCCCAAAGCCCTGATACCGCTGGCAATGATCATCCGCGCATACATCAAAACCGGAATGCTCCGCACGGTCGTACCAGCAGATCCGTTCCTCCGGTGTATCCACACCTCTATCAGCAATAGAAAGTACTTTATTCTTCTTTTGTTCAATCTGAGAAATCAGCCAGCTGCGCGATATCACAGCATGTGCTTTGAGGAAAGGCAGAGAAGCTGTATCACTCATCTCTGAAGCGATGACACAGGCCAGATAGCGTTCCACATCAATATGATTGACCGCACGCACCTCTTTGCCTTCCATGGACAATAACAGTCCGCCGTTAAATTGTTGCGCTTCTACTCGTTGCCAGTGATAATCAATACCAATCGTCACCTCACTAAGTTCAAAAGTGCCACCTATCGCACACGACTCAAACTCAAGCGTCGGATACTGATGCCCTTCGAAAAGTATATATGGAGTAGCTGCCTCAGCAGTAAAAGCACCTTGCATACACTCTCCGGTCTGAATACACAGATAGGGAGTGTTCAACACAAAGTTGATTTTCTTTCCTTTCACTATGCCTACATTAACAGTAGGTCCACCTTTAAATTCAATCATATTTGTATGGTCATTAAAGCAATCCTATCGGGTCCTGAAGAGACTGCACACGCATACCGGAGATACCGCAAAAGAACATGAGTACTAGTAATTTGAATTTCATGAATAGCTATTAGTATGAGTTTATCCAGCAAAAGTAACAAAAAAAACAATGGTTTCCCGGAATATCGTCCCAAATAAATTTAAAAAGTGTCGGGCGGACAGTAAAAAGCCATCCACCAGACAATATACCCACGACAAGACTATTTAGTAAGAAGCTCCTGACACCCTCCTTCACTACCCGATAAAAGACACGAAGCCTGCCTTCATTCTCACATTCCCGGCATTACTCTTTGATCTTGAAATACCTGTAAAAAGCGACCATCAACAGAGCTGACAAGGCAGCCGTGGCAGCCCCGAAATAAAAAGGAACACTGGAATTTACATGATCATACAGCAACCCGGCGATGATACTTGCCGGCAGCAATGTAGCACCCAGCAACGCATTGTAGATACCCAGTCCCGTGCCTCGCTTATTTGCATCCAGCAAGTCGCTGACGAGCGCCTTCTGAATACCATCCGTTGCTGCGGAGTACAACCCGTAGAGTGCAAACAGCATAGCGATCATCGTGACACTGTGAGTCGCCCCAAATCCAAAATAGACGAGTGCATAGATGACAAAACCAAACATGAGAAGTTTTTCTTTCCCCACCCTGTCCGACAACATACCCAAAGGCACCGCCATAGCCACAGAGACAATACTCATCACCAGATAGACCAGTGGGATATAGACCACTTTTACCCCCACTTCATTCGCTTTGACCATCAGCAGCGCATCCGTCGAATTGCCCAGCGTAAAAATGAAAATTATAGCCAGAAAGTAGTAATATCTTTTCGAATAGTCCCTGAAATGAAACTCTTTCAGCAGCTGACCCTTGTTCTTTTTCGCCTCTTTGACCCCTAAGATAAGTACTAAAATCCCTAAGATAGCAGGGATACCCGAAATAAGAAAGATCCCTTTATAGTTGTCCGGGAAGAGAGACAGCAGACCGAACGCTATCAGCGGACCCACAATAGCACCGGCATTATCCATCATCTTCTGCAATCCGAAACTCTTCCCGGTCTCCCCATTCATAGCGTAGCCCGCAATCAGACTATCACGTGGGGCGGTACGAATCCCCTTGCCCGTCCGTTCCACAAACCGTAATATCAGCACCTGCAAAGGAGTCGCCACAAACGCATACAGCGGCATGATCAGGGTAGTAATGCCATAGCCCAGTATCATAAACGGCTTGTTCTTGCCGATCTTGTCACTCCAAAACCCCGAAAGTGCTTTGATGAGAGCAGCGGTACTCTCCGCAATACCTTCAATCAATGACAACGTCGTCTTCGAAGCCCCGATAGAGAGCAGAAACATCGGCATGATCGAATACACCATCTTCGTGGACGTATCCGTCAGGAAACTGGTCAGTCCTGTATAGAAAATATTCTTATTAAACCCGAAAAGTCTTTTCTTTCGCATACTCCTTTGATTTCTAAACCTACATGACACAAAGATACCGAAAACGGCGCAGAACATAGAATTATTCAGACAAATTACTTATGTATCAAAAAAATAACTACTTTAGCAGCAATTTACACCACAAGCTATGAAAAAGTATTTTTACACCGACGGGATTACCAATTTCGGACCGTTTACGCTGGAAGAGCTCACAGAGAAACGCATCTCCAGAGATACGATGGTATGGTTTCAAGAGCTAGGCGAATGGAAACACGCGGATACCATTCCCGAATTGAAAGAACTCATTATCCTCGCACCGCCACCACCTCCCGGTGTAAAAGCAGCCTCGGTTGCCACTACGCCCAACAAGAATCCCTTCCCCGGCGATTTAAAGCCACCCAAGACATGGCTCGTAGAGTCCATCCTTGCGACACTCCTGTGCTGTCTTCCGTTTGGCATCGTAGGCATCATCTATGCCTCCAAAGTAGAGACCCGTTTTTATGCCGGCGACCTCGTCGGAGCCGTCAAAGCATCCAGCTCCGCAGAGACCTGGACCCTTGTCAGTTTCTTCTTTGGGATCTTCGGATTCTTTATTTTCTTAGGAATTGCTATTTTTGGAACCTCACTTGCCTTCTTATTCAGTTAACACTATGAAAAAGTATTTTTACACCGACGGTACCGGCAACTTCGGACCGTTCACACTCGAAGAGTTGAGAGATGAAAACCTCGCCAGAGAGACGCCCGTCTGGTTTCATGAGTTGGGAGAATGGAAATCTGCCGGAAGCATCCCCGAGCTTACCGAGCTTTTCAAGATGACACCTCCACCACCTCCGGGCAGTACTCCTGTAACACCCGGTGTGCCTAAGTTTGACTTCAATCAAAAGCCACCCAAATCATGGTTGCTGGAGTCTGTGCTTGCCACCGTACTCTGTTGCCTGCCCTTTGGCATCATCGGCATCGTCTATGCCTCCAAGGTAGAGAACCGCTTTTTCAGCGGCGATCTGGAAGGAGCTGTCAGAGCCTCGAGGAATGCAGAGACCTGGACGTATGTCAGTTTCTTCACCGGCCTTGTTGCCTTCGTTGTCTCGATGGGAATAGCTTTTGCAGTCATGCAATCACATGGCAGATTCCCGGGCTGTTATTAAGAAAACACTGTTAGGAAGTATCGCATTGCTCTTCCTCCTTTTGCTGGCTGTGCTCTACAAGAAGTACAACCCTTTGGAGAGTGCGTTCTTCCCGGCATGCCCCTTCCGCTCGCTGACCGGACTACTCTGTCCGGGCTGCGGGTCACAGCGTGCGATTCATCACCTGCTCAACTTCGACATTGCCGGAGCCTTCCGTGAAAATATGCTTTTGGTTATTGCTATCCCCTATCTGATAGCCGGCTGGGTGATCGAACTGATCCCTCGTCCGGGTGCCGTGTTACTTAAATGGCGCAAAATATTTTATGGACCCAGAGCCATTTTCTTTATCCTCTTTGTGATCATCACCTACTGGATACTCCGTAACATCCTCTGATACCCCTTAACAAAGAGGGTACCTCAAAAGTTTGAGGTACCCTCTTTGTTATGCGTACACCTATCTGAGATCATACTCAAATAGTCAACTCTCAGAGGCTTAAAAAAAACATCTGAGATAACCTTTACTCTCATTTATCCCGTTTAGTGACCAACGTCAAAATCCTTTTTACCTCACTTACAAGGATTGAGCGTACCTCCTGTGTAGTCTCATCCTCGTCAATCATCAGTGCCAAAGCCTGTTCGACAGTTTCAGTTACCGGCACCGCGCCAAAATAGCGGTAATTAGCCTCCTGAAACATCCGGACACTCTCATGACTGATAGTGAGTATCAAAGCATCCAGCACAACGCCCGCATAGCTCTTCATTTCATCCGGCAGCATCTTCTGGACCTCCAGCCAGTACATGTCATACAGTTCGTCACACTCTTCAGGAGACGCCTCAAACAGCCTTTGCACAAACCTGTTGGCAACAGGGTAATCTCTGGCTATTCCGTTGAATAATC
>DATCIB010000067.1:0-2512 GCA_036508045.1 Bacteroidales bacterium | reverse complement strand
ACGGCGTACGATCAACGTCGCTTTGATTGGTAATCCGAACTGCGGAAAGACCTCCTTGTTTAATCTGGCCTCCGGCGCTCATGAACATGTCGGTAACTATAGTGGAGTAACCGTGGATGCCAAAGAAGGATTCTTTGATTTTCAAGGCTATCATTTTAAGATCGTTGATCTCCCCGGTACCTATTCCATGTCTACCTATTCGCCCGAAGAACTCTATGTGCGTCGTTACATTATCGAGGAGACTCCCGACGTGATTATCACTGTGGTCGATGCCTCCAATCTGGAGCGCAATCTCTATCTGACCACGCAATTGATTGATATGAATGTCCGTATGGTGGTTGCCCTAAATATGTACGACGAACTGGAAGCAAGCGGCAACACGCTCGACCATCGTTTGTTGAGCAGACTGTTTGGCATCCCTATGGTTCCTACCGTTTGCAAACGTAATCAAGGCATTGATCCCCTCTTTCATATCCTTATCAACCTCTATGAAGGGGTGGACTTTATCAACGAGCAAGGAGTGATGCATCCCGAAGTTCTGAAAGAGTTGCAAGACTGGCATCGAACCAACGTGGATGATTCCACACACGAAGCACATTTTGAAGACTTCGTACGTGAAGGTCCCGTGAAAGAGAGTGTATACCGGCATATCCATGTCAATCACGGTCCGGATATAGAAAACTCGATTCTTGCCATCAAGAAAGAACTCGAAGCCGATGAAAAGATTCGTCATAAGTATTCGCTCCGTTATCTCTCCATCAAGCTCCTTGAAAAAGACAAGGAAGTAGAGACGTTTGTAGGCACACTCTCCAACGGCGAACAAGTATTGAAGACTCAGCAAAAAGAGATTCGGAACCTTCGCCTTTCGTTGAACGAACAGAGTGATACCGCTATTACTAACGCCAAATACGGGTTTATCACCGGTGCCTTGAAAGAGACATTTATAGATAATCATCTCGAAAAGCAACAGGTGACTAAGGTGCTTGACTCCATTGTCACCCATCGTATCTGGGGATTCCCAATCTTTTTCATCTTTATGTGGATTATGTTTCAGTCCACCTTCTCTCTGGGGCAATATCCGATGGATCTCATCGAAAGTCTGGTGCAAATGATGGGCCATTATGTTCATAACTCGATGAGTCCCGGCCCATTGAAAGATATGCTTGCCGACGGAATCATTGGCGGAGTTGGCGGTGTTATTGTTTTTCTTCCCCAAATCCTGATTCTCTACTTCTTCATATCCCTGATGGAAGACACCGGCTATATGGCTCGCGCGGCATTCATTATGGACAAGATCATGCACAAAATGGGATTGCATGGCAAATCATTTATTCCTTTAATCATGGGCTTTGGTTGTAATGTGCCTGCCATCATGGCTACCCGTACTATTGAAAGCCGCAAGAGCCGGTTGGTTACCATTCTTATCAATCCTTTGATGAGTTGCAGTGCCCGTTTGCCGATTTACCTGTTGCTTGCCGGCGTGTTTTTCCCGGACAATGCAGGGGTCGTTCTGTTGATTATTTATTCTACAGGAATTCTCCTTGCAGTACTCATGGCACGTCTCTTTAGCCGGTTTCTTGTCAAAGGCAAAGATATGCCTTTTGTCATGGAACTTCCCCCGTATCGGATGCCAACCTCGAGGTCCATTATACGTCACACTTGGGAAAAAGGGAAACAATACATCAAGAAGATGGGAGGTATCATTATGGTAGCTTCCATCATCATCTGGTTTTTGGGCTATTATCCCAATCATAACGGCTATGAAACGGCAGCAGCGCAACAGGAAAGTTCATATATCGGGCAAATAGGAAAGATGATTGAGCCAGCCATTCATCCCCTGGGCTTTGACTGGAAGCTAGGCATCGGACTGATCTCCGGAGCAGGCGCCAAGGAGTTGGTCGCAAGTACCCTCTGTGTGTTGTATGCCAATAATGATGATCCCGAAGCCACTGATTTTGCACAACACGTCGTGAGTGCAGGGGTCACCCCACTTGCCGCCTTCTGTTATATGCTGTTTGTACTGATCTATTTCCCCTGTATAGCTACACTTGCCGCTATCAAGCAAGAATCCGGTAGCTGGAAGTGGGCACTCTTCTCTGCTGTTTACACAGTAGTCTTGGCATGGATTGTATCATTTATTGTGTATCAATTAGGGAGTTTACTGTTATGATAAATAGTCAGGAATTAATTATCTATATTATATTCGCTTTCTGCCTTCTGTATGTAGGCAACCGCGTCTATCATTATTTTAGAGGCATTAGCAACAAAGAAAACCCCTGTGCTAACTGTGGCGCTAATTGTGAGTTACGCTCTGCCTATAAGAAAAAGCAAGACGAATGCAGGGATAAATTGAAGGAAGATTCGAAAAAACGCTGTCAATAGTTTGAGGGAAAGAAAAGATTCTCTATCTTTGCACTCGCAAAATCAAGGTCTCTTGGCCGAGTGGCTAGGCACCGGTCTGCAAAACCGTCTACAGCAGTTCGAATCTGCTAGAGACCTCGAATTAGAAAGC
>DATCIB010000066.1:0-2812 GCA_036508045.1 Bacteroidales bacterium | reverse complement strand
TCGCTGCAATCCCAAAAACTCGCGGAAGATTCCGTTGTCAAGATATAGACAATAGCAGCAATGACAAAACTGATCCATCCGAAAAGATTGTTCAGTAGCTTGTAATTTTTCATTCGATTATAGTCGTTATTAATAATACTTACTTTATAAACAGGCAAAAAATGCGGACAAAGATAGGAAACTTTCAAAGAATAATATCTAATTCTTAATAGAAACGAATAAAGTATCGGATTATTACATTAGATAATACAACGATACAGTCATTCTCACAGAGTTATTGAATCACTTTCCACAATGACATCGACATCATCCAATTGCAGACTATCTCCTTCCAATGTGTCAATGGAGTCATTTGCTGGACGATGAGACTGGCAATCATATGATTTTTCAATCTTTTGTTTGGGTTTCGGAAATTTAGCTCTGTATTGTGCCAGATTATCATCTTTCAGCACCTGTTCCATGAAGTAGCCGAAGATCGGTAGCGCGGTTTTGCTTCCTTCTCCCAGTTTGCCTGTTCTGAAGTGAACGCTTCTGTGTTCACCTCCTACCCAGGCTCCCCCCACAAGATTAGGCGTTACACCCACAAACCAAGCATCGGAGTGGTTAGATGAGGTACCAGTCTTTCCCCCAAACTCAGTGCCCTGACGAAAGATATCGAAAGACCACAGATTCTGTGATGTGGCATTGTATTCAGTCAGTCCGGCACGAAGCATTTGTGTCATCAGGAAGGCTGTTTCGTAAGGAATGGCTTGTGTTTGTACAGGTTTGTGCTCAAATAGCAGCTTCCCCTCATGGTCTTCTATGCGGGTAACCAATATCGGATCATGAGTCATACCGTCATTGATAACGGTGCAATAAGCATTGACCAGTTCAAGCAGTGAAACGTCCGATGAACCGAGCGAGATGGAAGGAATAGCATTCAAAGGGGTTTTAATTCCCATAGCATAGGCCGTTTTAATTACCTCATCCACACCAAACTCTTTGGCCAGTTGTACGGCGACAGTATTAATAGATCTGGCGAATGCGGCTTTAAGGGTCAGGCTTTCACCCGTGTACACACCATTCGCATTGCGGGGAGTCCATTTCTTCATTTCGCCTTTATCCATGACATCCCAGGCAATATATTGATCCACACGTGTGTCACATGGTGCTAACCCTTTATTCAGTGCGGTGGCATACACAAAGAGTTTGAAAGTAGAACCCGGCTGGCGTTTGGACAGTACCTTGTCGTATTTCCATGTATCGAAATTAATATCACCCACCCATGCTTTCACATATCCCGTTTGGGGTTCGAGAGAGATAAATCCCGTGTGCATAAAACGCTCCATGTAGCGGATAGAATCCATTGTGCTGAACGTGGTATCTTTGACCCCGACTTTGTAGTCGAAAACTTTCAGACGGTGAGGTTTATTCATATACAACGTCACAGAATCCGGCTGATCCGGATATTTAATCTGTAAAGCTTTGTAGGCTAAGGTGCTTTTTGCAATATCTTCAATGAAATTGACAATCTCTATGTGTTTGGCATCCTGCCATGGATTTTCTCGCCCCCAATGGTTATTGAAGTTATTCTGCACAATGCGCATCTGCTTATCCACAGCCATCTCTGCGTACTTTTGCATACGAGAATCCAGTGTGGTGTATATTTTCAGACCGTCAGAATAGAGGTCAATATTATTCTCCTTGCACCATTCTTTCAGTGATTCGGCAACCGCTTCTCTAAAATAAAGTGCTTCACCATCATAATTACTCTCAACGCTATAGTTTAGCTGGATCGGAATCTGTTTCAGAGAATCTAGTTCTGCAGCAGAAATCAGCTTATGAGAAAATAAGTTATCCAGCACCACGTTACGACGTTTTAAACTGTTCTTCGGGTTTACGCGTGGATTATAGGTGGTGGTTGCTTTCAATAATCCGACCAATGTGGCGGACTGTTCAATGGTAATATTCTTCGGTGAGGTTTTGAAATAGGTCTTACACGCTGTTTTAATTCCATAGGCATTACTTCCGAAATCGACGGTGTTGAGATACATGGTAAGAATCTCTTTTTTGGAATACCTCATTTCTATTTTAACCGCAGTGATCCACTCTTTCGACTTCATGATAAGCAGCTTCACTCCGGGTATATAACCCATAAGTCCTCTGGAGTATTGGGAGCGAACCTTGAACATATTCTTTACCAGCTGCTGGGTGATCGTACTGGCTCCGCGTGCCTTTCCCTGGGTCATATCTTTTACTGCCGAAAAAACACCTTCCAGATCCACGCCAAAGTGTTCATAAAAACGTTCGTCCTCGGTGCAGATAAGAGTCTTGATTAAAAGAGGGGATATTTCTTCATATTCCACAGGAGTTCTGTTTTCGCGGAAATACTTTCCGAGCGGTTTTCCGTCAGCCGTGTAAATGAGTGATGCCTCACTTTGCTGAGGATTCTTTATCATCGACATACTTGGCGATTTACCAAACAACCAAAGGAAGTTGATATCCACCATTACCAGATAAAGCAGGAAAAAGAAAATAAAGGTTGCTACAGAAAGCAATGTTTTTCTATACCAGGGAGATTGGCGGAAATAGGATTTATACATTGTCAGGTATGTCTTGCACGTCTGCCGGCAAGAAAGTAAGACGCTTATAAAGCGGGAGTATCCTGCATTGTTTGAGAAAAGCCATGCCTTTCCACGAGACAATGATTCTTTCACGAGTGTAATTATTCCTTTTAAAGTCATGTGTTTTATTTTGCCCTGCGTAAAAACAGCAACAAAGTTATACATTAATACGAAAGAGAACCTTAATTGCTCAAGAAATCAATTAGACG
>DATCIB010000065.1:0-4451 GCA_036508045.1 Bacteroidales bacterium | reverse complement strand
TATACCTTTATTGAAGATATTCTCGACGAACTGATCACCCTCTTCCCTTCAAAAGTCATCCACATTGGTGGTGATGAAGCACACAAAGACCGTTGGAATGTATGTCCGAAGTGCAAGGCAAAGATGGTAGCAGAAAACCTCAAAGATGTCAACGAGCTTCAGAGCTACTTCATACGCAGACTGAGCACTTATCTGAGCAGCAAAGGCCGCAGGATGCTTGGCTGGGATGAAATCATGGATGGCGGACTGGCACCCGGTGCCATGGTCATGGGCTGGAGAGGCGAAGAGTCTGGCATCAAAGCCGCTAATATGGAACACGAAGTGGTTATGACCCCCAACTCATCCATGTATCTCGACTACTATCAGGGCAATTCGGCCAGTGAACCATTCAATATTGGTGGTAATCTGTCGCTGGAAAAGGTGTACAACTACGAACCGCTTTCTCCTCAGATCGCACCAGACAAGCAGAAATACATCATCGGAGTCCAGGGTAATCTCTGGATGGAATTTATCCATACTGCATCTAAGCTTGATTACATGGCTTTCCCGCGCCTTCTTGCCGTTGCAGAAATAGGTTGGAGCGATGCCCGCAAAGACTATGCGGATTTCATCTCCCGTGCCGGAGGTAACCTGCCACATCTGGATAAAGAAGGAGTCAACTACCGTATACCCGAACCACTCGGTCTGCGCGACTTTGAGAGCAGTACACCACAGGTCACTGTTACACTGACACCTCCGATAAAGGGCTCTAAGATTTATTACACCACAAATGGTGATGATCCAATGCTCAAGGGAACGCTCTACACTTCTGCCCTTCAACTGACCCTGGTTTCAGACAAACCGGTGGAAATGAAGTGTATTGTACGTACCAAAGAAGGAAGAGTAAGTAACACCTATACTGCCAGCTACTCGCTTAAGAAATAACTCCTTTGAAGGGAAAATAACCGTCACAGGTACTATGAATCCGGGGAGAACTCTTTTTCCCGGATTCATCATTTCTAAAGAAACATTTTCTGATGTATGGCGTTAATCTGTACATTTATTACTATTTTTGCGTAATGGAGTCGGTCATTGTTGCCGGGATAGCTCCCCCTACTAATATAAATGTTACAATGGAACTGCAACTAAATGAAACCTATGCATTTAATGTCTTAGGCGAAGAGAAGAGATGGCAAACCGACCGCGGTGATTACTGGATTTTCAAATTGGAACTTGACGGTGAATATTATTCAGTACGCAAGCATCCCTATCAACATGACAGACCATTTCCGGAGATAGCCTTTTGCAAGGTCATCGGTTACTTTGATAATGGAGTGCCACAAATTATTCAAGACAAGTATTATCTGTTCAAAGAGCTTTACATTGTTAGTTCTGTCCATCCATTCACCATCAGGTCTTTTGAAACGGATGTAAATACCGGCGATAGATATGTAGCGCTGGATGACCCTTACGGTTTCAATCACAGGCTCTATAATTACGATTTCCGGAATATATATAAAGAAGGTGATACCATTGAATGTCGTATCATCCAGATCAATCCCAGTTGTAAAATCAACATGAAACTGATTGGTAATGAAGATAGTTTCAGAGGGATATTTGTCTCCCCTGAGTTACTATTCAAGAGTATTGGCTTTTCCGATCAGATCCAGTCCTGTTTTTATGATCTTCGCAAACTGGAATTTGAAAAGACAGAAACCAATACTTTTCGCTTCGAACTGAAAGATGTGTTTGAAAAATACGATGACGGACAAAACCTCTGGATTTTCTCCTACATCAACTTCCTGAAGTTGTATTTTGGCTATCTTGCCAGAAAAGAGATGCTGAGCAAAGTAAGGGAGGTCTCACTGATCTTTTTCAGCATCGAAAAGTGGCTGATGGATGGTTCAGACTTCATGCTATCTAACTTTGGTTCGGAAAAACTCGAACAGACACGCAGGAAGTCCGAAATAGAGATTGTCGGAATAAAAGCTCAGCTGACTGCTCTTGACATCCTGGAGCAAGGGAGTGAAGGTCAATTTATATGTGAAGTTGAACAAGAACTTCGCACGACAGGCTATCTGGAGCACAAAGAAGAAACGTTTGAGATACTCTGCAAGGTCTTGTTTCTCAGCAATGATATTTATTTGCGCTCTTTTGACTGCCTCTGCGCACTGACTACCCTGATTGCTACTGCCGACGGTTTGTTTAGTATACGCGACAAGAGTTACCTCGAAACGCTTATTTATCATAAAGCTGAACAGGAAATAAACTACCTTTCCTCTAATCTGGAACGCGCCACTGAGCCGGACATTACCCGGGAGAAGATGATAACCCTTTTGAAGACATTATATTACCTGATTGTCTTCCAGAGATGTAATGTGGATAGTAGGGTCGAAACCCGGAAGTATTATCACCGGAAAGCTCAATTTTATAAATTGCTCGGCTATCTGGTCCATCCTGATACCGGAATACGCATGCTTCGTCTGGCTGTAAAGTCTCTTGTCGGACAGCTCGATGATGATTCTCTCTTCACATGGGAAACTGCCAAAAGCTTTGATATGGAGAAGATTGTTGCAGCAACACTGAAATTAGGTCTGAAGCCGGCGATGCCTGTACGGTCATCTTTCAACAAGGGAAACGGAGTGCTCCTTCTGGACTCTGACGGTTTTTATATCTTCGAAAGTCATCAGCTTCCCACCAATCTGACACACAGAAAATCACTTATACGTATACTGTGTCCATTTCTGAATGGAGATATCAACATCAGTACCATGCTTCAGGAATCCCAACATTGGAGCAATGAGCAGGATCTTTCTGTTCATGCGGCACAGTGGAATCAGCTCTATGAGAGATACCAAACTCCAGCGCCTGTTCGTACCCCTTCAATCGGTGAGGAAATCCTGGTGGAAGTAAAGATCCAAAAGAAACACCCTAATTTGTTGTTTGTCAGGATAACAGATGATCGATTCGATTTTCAGGACGGCATATTGCACATTACAAATGTCAGTCTGGCATATATTAAGGATCTGTGGACGCTGTTTCACATTGGTGACAGTTTTTATGCGAAAGTGATAGAATATGCCCCAGACAGATTGCAATTTGGAATAAAAGAACAGCTGAGCGCTTTTGAAGAAAGCTGTCCGGAAAGTAAAGAGATATCAAACAGAAAAAAGAAATTTGATCAGGACTATCAATACGAGTTAATAAGAGCCTTCGTCACCCCTTTCGCCAAACAAGAATTGATCTCTACTGAGTCTCTTGAGATAGACACAGTCAAAGAGTTACTCTCAGTCGTAGCTGCTATTGCCAGACTGGAAAGTGATCCTATAGCCAAGTATGATTACTTCAATATTGCTAAACTGCTGGCTTCTTTTTGTCGGGACAGCCGCTCTTACTATTTTAGTATCCTGTGCAGATGTATGCTGGAGCGCCATTTATATGGCAGTGACAATAAGTCCGCTCTCTCAGATTCTCAGGCGGAAGAGGAAAAGAAAGCCTTTGAGATCTATCCGGAGCTTGCTGATAGTGCCAAAGTATTGCTACTGTTGGGCGAACATGCAATCGGGTCTAAGCAGAAAATCTGCTTAGACCCGACACCACTCTATCGTTGATTGGTAATTTACAAAGAATAAGGTCTTCTGTACTTATAATTGTACAGTCTGTGATTAGCAGCCTCTGTGTCATCGCCAAAGCTCAATGTAGCAGGATCCCATTTCACAGGACGCTGTAACTCTGTGGCAATATTAGCCAGACAACAGAGCGTACTTGTACTGCAACCCACCTCCACAGGAGCAATAGGGTTCTTGCGACTACGCACTGCATCAATGAAGTTTTGCATGTGTGGCGAACTCACCTCATACTGTCCCGTATCAATCTTCTTCTCCTCTTTCTCCAGCAATGATTTATCAGAACATTCAATGAAGCCGCGGGCTACCTTCAGCCAGCCTTTCGTGCCATTGAAACAGATGCCCTGACCACCCTCTTTCCGGAAATCCTGCTCCGTCATGATGATTCCATTCTGGTATTTCATTGTCAGATATTTTGCTCCGTTGTATCCCTTTGGAATATACTCACAGGGACCGGATCCATCCATACCGATAGCCGCCTGAGAGATATCAAACATGTGTGCGCCCCAGTCTGCGGTATAGCCATTGCCAGTCTCACGATACCATCTCCACGCTCCCCAGAGTTTCTCATTCTCCTCAGGAACCAGCGATATCGGCGGACAAAGATCCGGATGATAATGCACCTTCGGATCATTGAGAGGTCCCATCCACTGATTCCAGTTCAGCGAAGCAGGAATAGGCATTTCCGGTAAGTCCAGCGGCTTTGGAGGATCCCCCACTTTCGAAAAGATCGTCTCGATATGTCCGATAGCACCACCACGCACCAGAGCGATAGCTGTCTGAAACTCCTTACTGGAACGCTGTTGGCTACCCATCTGCAACACGCGGTTATTGCCACGCACAGCC